>JAAYGZ010000323.1 GCA_012727515.1 Desulfovibrionales bacterium | reverse complement strand
GTATTCGGCTTGATCTTTTTTCCAGTGCCGGGCCTGCTGTGGCCCTTATCCGCGAAAGTCCGCACTTGTGGGCCGCCTATCTGCCCCAGGAAAACAAAGCCTACCACCATGATGATGCACGCACTGGTCTGGCTTTGTTTCATATTCCTGTTCCTTTTACTATCCGCCATGTGAGCAGCCTGCTGTCCGGAGATTATGGTCTTGTTCTTCCTGAAAACTATGTGTCTGCAGAAGCCAGCGCCCCAGGCAAACTCCGTTTTACCTTTGCGCACAGTGAAATTCTCTATGCAGAAACAAGCCCTTCCCTGGAAATGCTGGTGCTGCATGGGGTACCCGGCTGGACCCTGACCTGCGAAAGACCCTATGTGGCAAACGAGTTTCCTGACAAACAACTCTATCAGAAATTTACCTTTACATCGCCGCAGGAGGGCATGGCCATCTTGCGTGTTAAATCACTGGAGGCCCATGGAACCTGGCAGGATACAGATCTTGATCTGCGCCTGCCGCCCACTGTGACCTGGATGCGTTTGCTTGATCCACCACCACTACAATAGACGCGCATAACTGAACCGGAGGTACGACAACATGATTCGCGATATGCTTAAACCCGTGGAAAATGGTCTTAAAGTCATTGCCAATGAGGCAAAATGGTTTTTTATCAACCACTTCAAGCGTTGGGATATTCGGCAGATGCAAAAACGCCTGACCGAGGAATATGCTGCTTTAGGCCGCAATGTTGCTCAGGCCCATGAAAGCGGAATTGCCTTTGATCTAAGCGCCAGCGACAATGATCTTATCTTGCGCCAGATTGTCTTTTTGCGCGATGAGCTTGCGCTGCTTGAAAATGACCTGGCGCAAACACGCGCTGACTACCTTAAAAAACACAACCCAGATCATAAGGCTTAAACATGAGCGTGCTCTTTCTTGGTTCTGACCATGCAGGCCTTGGCCTGAAGCAAATTCTTGGCCAATATCTGGCTGCTCGTTTCACAATTCATGATGTGGGTACGCATTCTGAGGACAGTTGCGATTACCCGCTTATTGCAGATGCACTTTGTACCCAGGTCAGGCAAACTGCTGGCCTGGGCATTCTTATCTGCGGTTCTGGTCTGGGCATGTCCATGGCTGCCAATCGTCATGCAGGCATCCGGGCCGCCCTGTGCGCCAATGAATACATGGCCCGCATGAGCCGCCTCCATAATAACGCCAATGTGCTCTGCCTGGGCGAACGCATTTTGGGCGTGGACCTGGCCAAGGCCATTGTTGATGCTTTTGTGGAAACATCCTTTGAGGGCGGACGCCATGAGCGCCGCGTGGGCCTCATTGATACCCAGCCCTCACTGGCAACCCGGTAACCAATTATTTTTACAACACGTTCACGAGACATATCATGACCACCACTGCTTCCTCTCTTGATCTTCAGGCCGTCAATGTCATCAAAGGCCTGATTATGGATACTGTACGCGCAGCCAATTCAGGGCATCCTGGCGGAGCCATGTCCTCTGCGGATTATGCCTATGTGCTGTTCAAAGATTTTCTGCGCTTTGACCCTGATGATGCCAAGTGGTCAAACCGCGACCGTTTTGTGCTGTCAGCCGGGCATGAGTCTGCACTTTTGTACGCCTTGCTGACATTGAGCGGATTTTTAACCATTGAGGATCTCAAACAGTTTCGCCAATTTGGCAGCAAAACGCCAGGGCATCCAGAACATGAGATGACAGACGGAGTGGAAGCAACCACCGGTCCCCTTGGTCAGGGTTTTGCTATGGCCGGGGGCATGGCCGTGGCAGAGGCATTTTTGCGGGCCTATCTGGACGCAGAAACAGCCGGGCATTTTACCTATGCCCTGGTTTCAGACGGAGATGTCCAGGAACCTATTTTTCTGGGCAGTGCGGCCTTGTTTGGGCAATGGGGCCTGGGCAGGCTTATTGTCTATTACGACAGTAACAAGATCCAGCTGGCAGGGCCAACTTCCCGTGTTGACAGCACCAACTACAGGCAGCTTTTTGAAAGTATGCACTGGCAGGTACTGGAAATAGACGGACACAACCACGACCAGATCCGCCAGGCCATCAGAACAGCTCAGGAAGAAACCACAAAACCCACCATAATCATTGGCCATACCATCATGGCCAAAGGCAGCGCGACCCTTGAAGGCAGCGAAGCCACGCATGGCTCGCCCTTGTCTGAAGAAGAAATACGAGCCACCAAAGCCAAGCTGGGCCTTTCGGACCAGACTTTTGACCTGCCAGAAAAGATAGTGGCGCATTTTCAGTCCCGCTTTGCAGACCTGCGCACAGCCCGTGCCCAGTGGAATACCCAGGTGCAGTCCAGGGTTGTGGACACAGATTTTGCAACGCGCTGGAATCATGCCACCCAGCCTGTCAGCGACCGCACACTGACCTGGCCTGTCTTTGAACAGGGCTCCAGCGTGGCCACGCGCAAAGCCTTTGGTCAGTGTCTTGGTACCATGATGGAGCAGTTGCCGACACTTATGGGCGGTTCGGCAGATTTGGATCCTTCCAACCAGACCGTGAATTTCCGTAACAGTGTGGGGATTTTTCATGCCCAGACCAATCCTTTGGGTCGTAATCTTTGCTTTGGTGTGCGTGAATTTCCCATGGCAGCCATTTTAAACGGACTGGCTCTGCATGGGGGTATTGTGCCCTTTGGGGCTACGTTTTTGGTTTTTTCCGATTATGAACGCAATGCCATTCGCATGTCAGCCTTGCAGCATTTGCCTGTGCTCCATGTTTTTACCCATGATTCCTTTTTTGTTGGCGAAGACGGGCCAACGCACCAACCCATTGAGCATGTCAGCGCCCTGCGCCTTATTCCCAATCTTCTGGTTTTGCGTCCGGCAGATGCCAAGGAAAGCGCAGCCTGCATGGCAGTGGCCCTGGCCCAGCCCAAACGGCCTTCAGTCCTTGTCTTTACCCGCCAGGGTCTGCCTGTTTTAGATCTGCCAGAACCAGTGACAGACAACGTGGCCAAGGGTGCGTATGTGGTCTATGATCCTGCAGACAGTGCGCCTGAAACCCTGTTGCTGGCATCAGGTTCAGAAGTACACCTTGCCATAGAAGCGGCCAGGGCACTGCCGGAACTACGCATTCGTGTGGTGTCTGTGCCGTGCATGGAACTTTTTGATGAACAAAGCCCGGAATACCGTGAACAAGTCATGCCCCGTGCTATTGCAAAACGGGTGGCCATTGAAGCCGGGCGCACAGATCTGTGGTACAAGTACGTGGGATTAGAAGGAAAGGTCTGGGGCATCAATCATTTTGGAGCCTCTGCTCCAGCCGCAGTGCTCAAAGAGCAATACGGCTTTACTACAGCCCATCTTATTGAATTTTTACGCAGCGCATAAGGAGACAGATCATGGAAGCCCCACAACATAATCTGGCCATGGACCTGGTCCGGGTCACTGAGGCTGCTGCTTTGGCCTCGGCCCGCTGGCTGGGGAAAGGTGCAAAAAATGAAGGAGACAAGGCAGCCGTGGATGCCATGCGACTGTCTTTTAACAGCCTTGATATTGATGGCCGCATTGTCATTGGCGAAGGGGAGAAAGATGCTGCGCCAATGCTCTATAACAGCGAGCGTGTTGGTACTGGGCGCGGAGTGGCCGTGGACGTGGCCGTTGATCCGGTTGAAGGCACCAACCTGCTGGCCTATGGACGCCCCAATGCCATTGCCGTGGTTGGCGTAACCCCGGCAGGTGCCATGTTTAACCCTGGCCCCAGTTATTATATGAAAAAATTGGTGGTTCCAGCTCCGGCCAGGTCTGTGGTTGATATCACTGCTCCTGTAGCCCATAACCTCAAAGCCACTGCCAAGGCCCTGGGCAAGCAGGTTGAAGATTTAATGGTCTTTGTGCTGGACAAGCCGCGCCATGCCGGGTTGATCGCTGAAATCCGCAAGGCCGGAGCACGTATTCAGTTACATACAGATGGTGATGTGGCCGGAGCACTTATGGCTGTGGACCCGGCTTCGTCTGTGGATATGATGCTGGGCACTGGCGGCACTCCTGAAGGTGTGCTTGCGGCCTGTGCCATCAAGGCCCTGGGCGGCGAAATTCTGGCACAGTTTGATCCTCAGTCTGACACAGAACGCCACCGCATACTTGATTTTGGCCTCAACCTTAAAGATGTGCTCACCTGTGATACACTTATCCGCGATGAAAATGTCTTTTTTGCAGCCACTGGTATTTCCGGGGGCACGTTTTTAGGCGGAGTTACCTACACCGGCACAGGAGCGACCACCCATTCGCTGGTGCTGCGCGGCAAAACAGGCACCATCCGTCGTATTACCTCCACCCATCAGTGGGAGCGTTTGATGCGTTTTTCGTCAATCAAATACTGAACTCACCCGGACCTCTCCTCCAGGCAGGGAAAACCCTGCCTGGTTTTTGTTTACCTCCGAACATACACTTTCACACAGGTTATTTTGTTAAAAGAGCATATTAAGTGCAGATTTTTTAAATATAATTCTCGACATTTACAAATTTATTCTTTTTTCTTCTTCAAAAATCTTTTTTACCTGCATCTTACTCTTTTTGGAAAGAAATTGATTTCCCACTTTTTCTTCTATAACAGGCGGCATTGCGTTTTGAATTTCCTGCATCAGAGGCATACTGCCTTGCTGCACAAAGGGATGATCCGGATTCCCGGTCAGATATTCACCCCATTGTAACCGGTTCCGTAAATACGGACCACTGGCTGAACAGGCCTGTAAGGAGGAGTTCATGAACAAAAGATTGATCACACTAGGATGCCTGACCCTGGCCCTGCTTGTACTGGCTATTGGTCCGGCCTGGGCAAAAACCATTCGCATTGGCCTGATGTGCCCACTCACAGGCTCCTGGGCCAGCGAAGGCCAGGACATGAAGCAAATCGTTGAGTTGCTGGCCGCAGAAACCAACAAGGCCGGTGGTATTGACGGCGCACAGGTAGAAATTGTTATTGAAGATGACGGTGGCGACCCCCGTCAGGCCGCCCTGGCTGCTACCCGCCTGACCACCAAGGACATTGCTGCGGTTATTGGCACCTATGGTTCTTCAATCACTGAAGCATCGCAGAATATCTACGCTGAATCCGGTATCCTGCAGGTAGCCACCGGCTCCACAGCCATTCGCTTGTCAGAAAAAAATCTGCCCCTCTTTTTCCGCACCTGCCCCCGTGATGATGAACAGGGTCTGGTTGCGGCCAAAACACTAACCTCCCTTGGTTTCTCCAAAATTGCCATTTTGCATGACAATACATCCTATGCCAAAGGTTTGGCTGATGAAGCCAAAGCCCTGCTGGAAAAAGATGGCAAGACCATTGTCTTTTATGATGCGCTGACTCCTGGTGAGCGGGATTACAACGCCATTTTAACAAAGCTGAAATCAGCAGACCCAGAAGTTATTTTCTTTACTGCCTATTATCCGGAAGCAGGCATGTTGCTGCGCCAAAAAATGGAAATGAACTGGAATGTACCCATGATTGGCGGTGACGCAACCAATAACCCAGACCTGGTCAAAATTGCAGGCAACAAGGCTGCTGAAGGCTATATGTTTTTAAGTCCTCCGGTTCCCGCTGACCTGGATACCCCAGAGGCCAAAGCCTTTATGACTGCGTATCAGGGTGCCTATGGTTCTGCTCCTGGTTCTGTGTGGGCAGTGCTGGCTGGCGATGCATATCGTGTTATTGCCGAAGCCATTGCCAAAACTGGTGACACATCCGGCGAAAAACTGGCCGCGTACCTGAAGGCAAACCTGAAGGACTTCCCCGGTCTGACAGGCACCGTTTCCTTTAATGACAAAGGCGACCGTGTTGGTGATCTGTACCGCGTGTACAAAGTAGATGCCAACGGCGCTTTTGTTTTACAGCCCTAAGTTTCATCAGGCTCCCTTTTGTACAAGGGAGCCTTTTTCTAACATTTTGCCCTGGCACACATCATGGAAGAATTTTTTCAGCAATTGACCAACGGCCTGGCTGTCGGCGGTATTTATGCCCTCATCGCCCTTGGATACACTATGGTGTACGGGGTAATGAAGCTCATCAATTTTGCCCACGGCGATCTTTTTACCATTGGAGCCTACCTGGGCCTGACGCTTCTGCTGTCCTTTGGCTTGTTTGATAAAATCGGGCCCCTGGCAGCTGTAGGCGTTCTGGCGATCATGGTCATGATTTTAGTGGCCATTATTGGTGCGCTTCTGGAACGGGTGGCCTACAAACCTTTGCGCCGCTCGCCCCGACTGACAGCTGTGGTGTCTGCCCTGGGCGCGTCTATTTTTTTCCAGAATACGATCATGGCCATCTACAGCCCTAAATTTCTGGTGTACCCCCATGATATTCTCCCTAAAATGGCCGTGAATATCCTGGGGCTGGATGTACCTATTATCCGCATTCTCATGTTTTTAACCTCCCTTGCGCTTATGGCTGCCTTGTATTTTTTCATTCAGAAAACCAAAATCGGCACAGCTATTCGCGCCGCAGCCATTGACCAGGGCGCGGCCAAACTCATGGGCATTAATGTGGACCGAGTTATTATGTTGGTTTTCTGCATCGGACCTGCCCTGGGCGGAGCAGCCGGGCTGATGGTTGGCCTGTATTACGGGCAGGTTAACTTCAGTATGGGCTGGATGTATGGCCTTAAAGCCTTTACAGCCGCAATTTTAGGCGGAATCGGCAATATCCCTGGTGCAATGGTTGGTGGCCTCTTGCTGGGCGTGATTGAGGCCCTGGGCGCAGCGTATATTTCTATTGCCTGGAAAGATGCCATTGCCTTTTGTGTTCTGATTCTGATTCTGATCGTCCGTCCCACAGGCTTGCTGGGAGAACGGGTCGCGGAAAAAGTATGAAAAATACCACCATCATTTTTGGAATCTCTGCTCTGGCCATCGCGTGTGCGCCTTTTGCCTTAAACACGTACTGGGTGGATGTGCTCAATAATGTGGGCCTGTACGCTATTTTGGCCTTAAGCCTGAATATAATTTTAGGCCATGCTGGTTTGTTTCACATGGGACACGCGGCATTTTATGCCATTGGTGCCTATACAGCAGCTATTTTAAATACCACCTATGGCGTACCCATCCTCTGGCTCATGCCTGTTGCGGGTGTGCTGGCTGGCCTATTTGCACTGGTTGTGGCCCGGCCTATTATCCATCTGCGCGGTGACTACCTGCTTATTGTCACCATAGGCATTGTGGAGATTGTGCGTATTGCGCTCATTAATAACGTGTTTGATCTCACAGGTGGCGCAAACGGAATTTTCGGCATCAGCCGTCCTTCTGTTTTTGGCTTTAAAATCACCAAGCCCCAACATTTTTATTACCTGATCTGGGGCTTTGCCGCAGCAACAATTTTTCTGCTTTTGCGTCTGGAGCACTCTCGCTTTGGCCGGGCTCTTTTGTATATCAAGGAAGATGAAGTCGCAGCAGGGGGCAGCGGGATCAATGTGCCCCAACTCAAGCTCATTGCTTTTGTCATTGGCGCGGTCTGGGCTGGCATGACCGGCACCATCTACGCGGCCAAAATGACTATTATTGCTCCGGAGTCATTTTCTTTTGCAGAATCAGTGGTACTTTTTACCATTGTTATTTTAGGTGGTTCAGGCAGTATTCCCGGAGTTATTCTGGGCGCGTTTCTGCTGGTTGGGCTGCCGGAATTATTTCGTGGCCTGGCCGAATATCGCATGATGGTTTTTGGTGCCGCCATGGTGCTGATGATGATTTTCCGCAACCAGGGTCTGGTACCGCCAGCGCCGAAACATTATGCCATTAAGCCTGATCTACGTGCAGGGGGTGCGCAGTGAATCTCTTGCGTGTAGAAAACCTGACCAAGTCTTTTGGGGGCTTGATGGCTGTCAATGAGGTGTCCTTTGCTGTGGAGGCAGGCAGCATTGTGGGCCTGATCGGGCCGAATGGTGCAGGAAAAACTACTGTCTTTAACCTGATCACCGGCAACTATCAGCCCAATGCCGGAACAGTGGATTTTGACGGTGTCAGTCTGGTTGGCCTGCCCACGCATACCATTGTCGAACATGGCATTGCCCGAACATTTCAGACTATTCGTTTGTTTCAGAACATGACAGTTCTGGAAAATACCTTGGCAGGCTGTCATTGTCGTATGCGAGCGGGCGCATTGGCCGCTATGCTGCGTACTCCTGCCCAGCGCCGTGAAGAACAAAAAGCCCTGGAACAGGCCATGGCAGAGCTCGCGTTTGTTGGCCTGGCTCATGAGTGGGAGAACAAAGCCAAAAATCTCTCCTATGGTAATCAGCGTTTGCTGGAAATTGCCCGTGCCCTGGCCACACAACCCAAACTTATTGTGCTTGATGAACCAGCAGGGGGCATGAACGATCAGGAAACCCAGGAGCTCATCCAGCTTATCCGCAATATTCAGCACAAGGGAATCACTGTACTGCTTATTGAGCATGACATGGGCCTGGTTATGCGGGTGTGTTCTTCACTTGTGGTCCTGGAGCACGGTGCTGTGATCGCGTCTGGTACGCCGGCAGAAATCCAGGCTAATCCTCGGGTTATAGAAGCCTATCTTGGGGCTGATTCAGAATAAGGAAGTGCTATGCTGCTCAGAATTGAAGATCTACGAGTAAACTATGGAAATGTTGAGGCACTGCACAGCATCAGCCTGGAGGTCAATGACGGTGAAATTGTAACTATCCTCGGAGCCAATGGAGCGGGTAAATCCACGACCCTCAATGCCATCAGCGGACTTATGAACATTACCGGGGGCAGTATTTTTTTTCAGGACACGGCGCTGCACAAACTTCCGGCCCATGAAATCGTCAAGCTCAAGATCACACAAAGTCCTGAAGGGCGGCGGGTTTTTACGACCCTGACCGTAGAAGAAAATCTGATGCTTGGCGCATTTACCTCAACAAATACCAAACGCATCGCCAACAGCCGTGCATGGATTTATGAGTTATTTCCCAGACTTGAAGAGCGACGCAAACAACTTTCCGGCACCTTGAGTGGCGGTGAGCAGCAAATGCTGGCCATTGGTCGAGCCTTAATGGCAAATCCAAAAATTCTGCTCCTGGACGAACCCAGCCTGGGCCTGGCCCCGATTCTGGTCAAATCTATTTTTGATACTGTGCGCGAAATTAACGCATCTGGTGTAACCGTGATTCTGGTCGAACAAAATGCCAAGGCAGCCCTGAAATTGGCCCATCGCGGCTATGTTATGGAAGTAGGCAATATCGTCCTGGCTGACAGTGCCACCAACCTGCTCTCCAATGAAGAAGTGCAAAAAGCCTACTTGGGCGGCAAGGGACACTAAGGAAGTACTGATTAAGTCCGTCAGTGTGTGAGTTTATGCTCTCTGGGTAGAGCGACGCGACAATTTGTAACCTGCTGATATGTCAAAGATTCTGAATTGCTTCCCGTTTCGATTTTTCGCGGTTGCAATGACTTGTTTCGATTTAGTCAGCGGTTCTCTAACGCTTTTGTGCATAAAAAATTACTGAATGCTAGCCTGCCAGATACGCAGCCAGGGCCAGGGCATAGAATTTGGACTGCTCTGAATCTCCACGCGATGGCACCACCAACGGGTACTGTGCCCCAACCACAATGCCTGCAATCGGTAAGTCCATAAGGCTGGTTACCGCCTTATAGAGCACATTTCCGGTCACAATATTGGGCGCACACAAAATATCCGCCTGTCCTGCCACAGGATGTACCACTCCCTTGGCCTGGGCCTTTTCCCTGGACACAGCAATATCCAAGGCAAATGGTCCACCAACAATAGCCTCCCCAAACAGCCCCATCCGACACAGCTTGGCTAAAATATCCGCGTCCTTGCTGGCCTCCATACTGGAATACGAGACTTTTTCCGTGGCCGAAAGCACAGCCACCTTGGGCGGACACAGGCCCAGGCATGTGGCCACGCGCACTGCATTGCGTATAATATCAATCTTGCGGCTCAGGCTTGGCGAGATATTCACCCCGGCATCAGTGATGAGCACCAGTCGCTGTTCTCGTGGATGAGCAAATAAGCCGACGTGGCTGAAAATCCCTTCCTGATCCCGTTTCTGGCGCAACACAGCCCGCAGCAAAACATCCGTTTTCACAGCTCCTTTCATCAGAAAATGTGCCTCACCAGCATGAACTGTGTGCAAGGCTGTAAGCAGGGCTTTGTCGGTGTCTGGGCAAGCAATACAGGCAAAAGAGGCGAAATCCTCATCCCGTAGTTCTGGCATGTCACGCATGGCTGCCACATCACCAATAAAAATTGGTTCAGCCAGGCCATAACGATAGGCTGCCAGCCCTGCCAGGACTGCATTGGGTTCTGCGCAGGCAGCAATAGCAACCCGCACCGGCTTGCCACGGGCACGCACAGCACAGGCAATGTCCTCCAAAGAGCGCAATACAGGCTGGCCAGACATCAGGCATCTCCCCTGGTCAGGGCAATAAGGCCAGTTCGGCTTAAGGAGACAATGCCATGCTGGTCCAGGGTGCGGATCAGCCCGGCTACTTTGCCTTGGGGCGCAGAAAGCTCTGCGGAAATGGTTTCATTGCCCATATCAATGACATGCGCCCGAAATACTTCAAAAATCTGCAAAATTTGACTGACTGTATCCTTGGTGATGCGAACCTTGATCATGACCAGCTCGCGATCAATAAGTTCATGTGTTGACAGGTCTTCCAAGGCCAGGACAAAAGGCAGTGTGCTGATTTCGTTTGTAATAGCACGCACTTGCTCTGGACTTGCCTCCACACAGATAATCATGCGTGAGACATGCTCGCGCTCAGTTTCTCCACAGGAAATAGAGCGGATATTGATACCCTGATGCTGAAACACTGCGGCCAGTTCAGCCAAGACCCCTGGTTCATTCTGCACCAGAGCAGAAATTGTGTGACGCATACCAGCCTCCCTTACTGCCATAACATAGTGTTTTTTCTCCGCCTGTCAGTCTCATGCTACGGCATGTCTGTGCTGCGCTCAAGGATATTTTACGCTGACATTCCTGCACCGCACCCAAATATATGTGAGCGAGAATATCCACCAGGCATTTCTCCTGGCATGAAATTGGCTTAGCACTAATCGGAGGTTGTAATATGCGTCACCCGTCCCCAGATATTATACAAAAAGTGCTGTATCGACAGACACAACCCATACAGGAGCAGAGCATTGCTCCTGCTGCTGGGCTGTCTCCAGGCAGCCAAGGTGTCAGCATTCCCAACTATCTGCACAATAGCAAGCAGAGCCAGGCCGATGCATCCTGGAACAGCCAAGATTTTGACATCTTTGCCCGGCCAGAAGAAGTCAGGACCAATAGTTGGGCTGTTTGCTGGTCAGATCTGATGATGACCATGTTTATCATGTTTGCAGCGCTCTATGTCTTTCAAGCGCATCATACGACAATCCCGCAGCCCATTGCAGATGTAGATTTTGCTCCTGCTGCTGTACACAGCCTTACACCAGCGCCTGATGATTCCCCATTAGTGCGTTTTTACGACCAGGTAACAGCTGTGATTCAGCAGGCGGGCCTGGAATCAATGGTTGCGGCGCGTCTGGTTCCGGGGAAATCTGTTCACCTTATTGTTGATGGCGACCAGTTTTTTGATCCGGGAAAATCTGTGCTCAAAGCCAAGGGGCGTGCTGTTGTGCAGGCTCTGTCAGATGTTTTGCGCCAATCAGCGTATTATATCAATGTGGGGGGCTATACAGCCAGTGATGATGCATCTGGTTTATCCGGTTGGGAGCTGGCCACTGCCAGGGCTGGCGCTGTGGCTCAGGCCCTGGTGCGTGATGCAGGCCTGTCTCAGGAACGCATGATTTTGCTTGGCCATGCTCAGCCAGCAGCTCAAGCCGTGCCCGGCAGCAAAGCCTGGGCACGGCGTACCGAGATTGTTGTCAGTCTGGATGATGTTAGTGCGGCCTTGCCAGACACGAAACGCAATCAACAGCAGAATACCGGTATTACACGCTGGCTGGTCTCGCCTGGTATGCAAGGAGAATAAAAAATGGATAAAAAATCAATTCTGGCCCTGATTTTTTGCGCAGGTATTTTTGCTGCTGGTTTTGCCAGCAACGGCAATGTTACTTTATTTTTTAATGTCGCAGGGTTGCTTATTGTTCTTGGTGGAACATTAGGAGCAACCATTGCCAGTTTTCATATTTCTCGCCTGGGCTATGTGCTTAAGGTTGTGCGGACATCCTATCGCTCCAGGGTCAAAACTCCTGAGGAAATCGTTGAAATTCTGGTTGACCTTTCGGTCAAGAGCAAACTGCGCGGTCTGCATACCCTGGCCGAGGATGAAGCCGAAACATCCATCATGTTTTTGCGCCGCGCTTTAGGCTTTGTGGTTGATAATTATGCTCGTGAACAGACTCGTGAAATTCTCCATACTGAAATGTCCTACTTCAAGCATCGCCGTGATGAATCTGAACGAGTTTTGCGGGTCATGGCTGACATCTGCCCGGCCATTGGCCTGGCGGGAAGCGTTGTGGGGCTGATTGGAATGCTGGCTGGAGTTGAGGATACCTCTGTGGTCTTAAGCATGATTCCCATTGCCCTGACCTCAACCTTGTACGGCGTCTTGTTTGCCAATTTTCTCCTTTTGCCCATGGCAGCACGTGTGCGGGATATTACCAATCATGAGCTTTTATTGCAAAAAATAATTATTGAAGGCGTGCTGGCTATTCAGACAGAGCAAAGCCCCCGGGTCCTGGAAATGAAGCTGAAATCTTTTCTCACACCGGCCTCACGCGAAGGGCGTCTGGTTTCTTTGACGCGCATTAAGGAGCGTTTTCAGATCAAGGATCGTGAGCCAGAAAATGAACTGCGCCTGGCCCCGGAAAATCTCGGTCCAGAGCTCTAAGGAATGTCGTCACGAGACTGACGCCCATAAAAAAATGCACCGAATTTGAACCGCTGCAATAAATGAACTGACATTTTTTGCATATCGTGTCGCTATGCCTCGCCATTGCTTCAAGTATAGAAAAGCATTTT
>JAAYGZ010000322.1 GCA_012727515.1 Desulfovibrionales bacterium | reverse complement strand
TGCCAGGCGTGATAAAATTCCCACCTATGTTGCTGCCAACAAAATGGCTGAAGAGCGCATTGCTGCTGTGGGCAAACTGGCAAAAATCCACCTCTAAAAAGCACGAATCTGTTCTGCCATGTAAAAGGCCCGCACAAGCGGGCCTTCCTTGTCTTACCCACCCCGGACAAGAAGCCAGCACCTCGTCCAGTCTATAAGGATACATGACCCGCAACGACGCCAATCTGTATGGCTATTCTGGATTTACCCTGACAGCACGACCGGCCTGACAACGCCTTTTTTAGCGTATAATAAATGCTCGATACGCTCAGAATACGTGCGCAATCAGCCCAATTTCTGGGCTGTTTTTTTCTCAAAATCAGGGCTTGCCATACTGGAAAGCCTCCATTAGGGGTTCTGACAGTTATGAACCTGTTCACGCGCATGGCTGCTCGGTGTGCATCTCTGGTATGCGCCGAGTACATTTTCTTCACTGCATTTCAGTCCCTTTTCCAGGCCCAGCACATCCACGTCTGGTCGCGTGAACACTCGAAATGCTGCCGGTTTTCTCTTCTTCGTGTGGCCTTGCGCCACTGCACGCACTCTCCGGTTGCTCTAACATAAACCAGTACGAGGTACCCCATGAACGGTCATGGCGCGCTTGTTGTCACAGCGCTTTTTTCTGCATTACTTATCGCCCTGGTGGGTTTTGGAACCCAGTCTGCGTCCAGACTGGAAGCTGCAAAAATCTATGAACATCAGATCGCAGCCCTGGAAAGTGAACGCAACAATCTGCTCCTGCAAATTGAAGAAATTCAGTCCGCTAAAACAGAAGAACTGATTAAGTTCAATGATGCAAAAATTAAAGATCTGACCATCACCGCCTACAGCCCGACGGTCAGGGAATGTGGACCAGACCCGCACACCACTGCCAGTATGCGCACAGTGCGCCCAGGCTTTGTGGCAGTAAGCCGTGATTTATTTGAACAAGGATGGAAGTTTGGAAAAAAAGTCTATGTCAAAGGGCATGGAATTTTTGAAATTGCCGACCTCATGGCCAAACGCCATACAAAACGCCTTGATATCTTTATCCCCAACACAGAAGAAGCTATCCGCTTTGGCAAAAAACAGACCACTGTGGCCTTGCTTGAGGGGTAAAAAGCCCACTTTCCCTATCAGATCGGGTCGTTCTGCTCTCCGTGTGCGTTCTGCACAGCCTCCCACAGTACATCCAGCTGCTCCTGCCGGGTATCAGCCTCGCCATTGAGCACTGCACGATGTACCTGACGCAGCGCAGACGCATAAATGGGTCCGGGCAGAACGCCCATATTGTGCAGATCCTTGCCTGAAACAGCAATGCGCACGTCCTGCAACCGGGTTAAAAAATGTGAAATCGCTTTTTTAAGCTCAGGTTTGCGCTGCTTGGCCATGCTATAGATCACCCCTTCCACTGGCAGGGGCTGTAGAATTTCGTACAAATCCGCAGCAGAGCCATTCTTTTTCCCCCACTGGGCCAGCATCATGGACACAAAGCGCAACTGCCTGCGAATGCCTTCCACCAACTCCTGGCGTCGATGCGGAAACTGCAGACGTTCCATCACTGATCGGGCCTGATGCACATCAAGGCCAGACACCAGACCAAGAAAATATACTATCCATACATCTGGCGCTGGTTCCCGAAAAAGCAGTTTGTACCAGGTAATGGTTTTTTCAATTTCAGCCAGACATTGTTCCCTGGAGGGCTGAAAATGAAGCAAGGGATGAATTTCGTGCAGCAAATTAAATTCACGCATCCGCATCAGGCTGGCCACAGGCGCCGCGTCTTCGGTGAGCAGGCGCAGTTCATGACGAATCCGCGCCCCTGAAAGTTTGTCAAAAAGATTCAGGCGCACCGCATTTTTAATCAGACGCTCAGACTGACTGTTAATGGAAAACTGAAAGCGCTGCTCAAAACGGATGGCGCGGATAATGCGGGTGGGATCATCAACAAAAGACAAAGAATGCAGCACCCGGATGACCCTGTCTTTAAGATCCTGCTGACCGCCAAAAAAATCTATCAGCTTGCCAAAATGCTCTGGCCGCAAATGCACGGCCAGGGTATTGATGGAAAAATCCCGGCGAAACAGATCCATCTTGAGCGATGACAGCTCTACCACAGGCAAGGCCGCAGGATATTTATAATATTCCAGCCGTGCCGTGGCCACATCTATTTTTTGTCCTGACGGCAGAACAACCACTGCAGTGCGAAACTTCAGGTGCGGGCGAATATGCCCTCCCAAACGCTCGCCAAGGGCCTGGGCAAAGGCAATGCCATCGCCTTCCACTACCAGATCAATATCATCATTGGGAATGGAGAGTACAATATCACGCACAAACCCGCCCACTGCATAGACAAAAACCCCAAGCTCCTGCCCGATCTGCCCGGCACAGTGCAGCAACTCCAGAACCGGCCCAGGCAAGCGTTCTGTCAGCGTGGTGCGGATATTTCGTTCTTGCTGTCGTCTGTCTGAAAAATAGGTTTCCGGGATACGGGCTGGTTCCTGAATGAGCAGATTGATCAGGTCAGTGCGCGTGATAACGCCGATAAGTTCGCCGGAACGCACCACAGGCACCAGCCTCTGACGGCGACCAAGAATAATTTCCATGACCTGATACAGATCCTGATCTTCGGTCACGCTGCGAAAATCCGCCAGCATGTATTCTGTCACCCGCTCTTCACCCAGCCCGTGGGCCTGGGCTTTTTCTGCCACGCTCAGTTCTAAAATGCCGCGTACATCCTGGCCAGCCACTACAGGAATGGCCTTCAGACCGTAGCGCACCATAACTTCCAGGGCCTGGGCCACGGTCTGAATGCTTTCAACACGCACTGCCGGGGCAGACATAAACTTGCCCACCACCAGCTGGGGGTTAATGAGTGAATACAGCAGGGCAAACAGCTCGTCTTTAACCTGGGCAATGGTACGATCCTTGATGGAGGCCGAAGCTGCGTAGCCGTGTCCTCCGCCCCCAAACGAGGTGCATACCACCCCCACATCCACTTCTTTGATTTTGCTGCGAGCCACCAGATGAATACGATCGCCCATGTGTCCAATGGCAAACAAGACGCGGATGCCTTCCATGTCCATGAGTTTGTGCGCCAGCAGGGCAAAATCGCCCACATAATGGTCCAGCGTCACTTCTGTGACCACCACATCAACCCCGTTAATGGAATGAGAGGTCGCGGCATCAATAAGCTCAGACAAAATAGCCACTTGCTCGGAAGAAAGCTCCCGGCTGATAATATCGCGGATAATTCCCACATCCATGCCCATGGTTTTGAGCCAGGCTGCGGCCTCAAAATCATGAGCCGTGGTTGAGCCAAAGGTAAAACTTCCTGTGTCTTCAAAAATCCCCAGGCCCAGAATAGTGGCTTCATCTTCTGTCACGCTTATATTTTTTGCACGCAATATATCCACAAGAATAGAGGTGGTTGCGCCCCAGGGTTTGTAGATTTCAAAGTCAGGCGCCAGACTGTCCTCGGTCTGAGGATGGTGATCATAGATGTGTATTTCCAGATTGTTTACGCTAAAAAGCGGTTCCACATGCAGCAGTCGAGATCGCTGACGGGTATCCACCACCACCAGCAGACGTACCTGAGAGATATCTATATCTTTTATGCTCTGAAAATTAAAAAGATACATGGCGCTCTGGATAAAATAATCCTTGAGCGTACTTTCCTGGCTGCCGGGAAAAACCAGGGCTGCTTCAGGATAGAGCTTGCTGGCAGCAACCATGGCGGCCAAAGCATCAAAATCTGCATTGGCGTGGCAGGTAATAACCGTATGCACTGGGGAAAGCTGAGTCATAAGGGCTGGTATGCGGAAGAACGCGGATGAAATGTGCGGTGCAGGGCCAGCATCTGGGCAGACTGCACATGGGTGTAAATTTCCGTGGCCATAATGCTGCTGTGACCTAACAAAAGCTGCACTGTGCGCAGATCAGCCCCGCCTTCCAGCAAATGGGTGGCAAAGGAATGGCGCAGGGTATGCGGAGAAACAGGCTGGGTGATCCCGGCTTCCTGGGCATAGCGTTTGATAAATTTCCACACGCCCTGACGGGTTAAGGCCTGGCCTGAGCGGTTGAGGAACATAAACTCCCCGCGTGGGCCAAAAAGCGGACGCCAAAGGCGAATATAATCCAGCAAATAGGAAACAGCCGTGGCATGGAGCGGCACATAGCGTTCTTTGCTCCCTTTGCCAAAAACACGCAAAATTCCGGCCTGGGCATCCAGGTCGCCAAGCACAAGCCCGATGAGTTCAGAAACGCGCAAGCCTGCCGCATAGAGCAGCTCAAGCATGGTACGATCCCGAAAACCGAGTTTGTCGGTGCAATGAGGGCGTTTCAGCAATGCCTCTACCTGAGCCTGCGATAAAACCGTGGGCAGTTTACGCGCCAGCTTGGGGCTATCAAGCAGGGCTGCGGGATTATCTGCCAGAATTTTTTCCTGTACAAGAAAATCAAAAAAACTACGCAATGTGGAAATATTCCGGGCCACAGACGATGTTTGCAGCCCTTTGCGCCGCAACTCAACCACGTAAATAAATAAAATCTGTTCATCCACCTGAGTGATCTGCCCGTGATGTCTGTCTAAAAATTCAGCAAAAAAACTCAGATCAAACCCATAGGACTGCACTGTATTTTCCGCCAGACCGCGTATGACTGTCAGGTGTTGTAAATACGTATCAATGGTATCTCGCATGGTGCTCCTCGTACATCTGCCCCCTTGCCGACACAAGGCGAAAAAGATAGCTTTTGGCCATGTCAGATTGCGCTCCACATATTGTTTACGTGAGTCTGGGTTCCAACATGGGCAACCCGGCAGACAATGTACAACATGCACTGGCTGCCTTAAACGCAGTGCCTGGCTTTGCAGTCACTGCCACCTCTGATGTGTATGTTACAGAACCGCAAGGTATGCCAGATCAGCCCTGGTTTGCCAACATGGTTGCGTGTATGCACGTTCACCAGGACGTGACCCCGGACCAGGTGCTGACCACCCTGCTCTCTGTGGAAGCAGACCTGGGACGGGTGCGGACAACTGTCTGGGGACCACGGATCATTGACCTTGATCTTTTGTTGTTTGATGACCTGCACATCTGTTCAACGCATCTGCACCTGCCGCATCCGCGTATGCGTGAGCGTGCTTTTGTCCTGGTGCCACTTCTTCAGCTTGCTCCTGATCTCTGTATCGGGACAGAGCGCGTGGCTGACCTTCTGGCTGGTTTGCACTACACTGTCCGGAATCAACACATCTGGCAACCAGAGTCTCCTGCCCACCTAACGCTCCCGAACCATTCGGGACATACCCGTTGAGGGAAGTTATGTTTAAGTTTCTTATTTTTGCTGCAGCCACTTTTTTCCTGTACAAACTCTTTATCAATGATCGGAAGAAAAAAGCCGAGGTCAAAGCCAATAACACGGAAGAACTGGCCAAAGAAGGAGTGCTGGTCAAAGACCCGGTGTGTGGAACCTATGTGTCCAAAGATTCAGATATTCGTATTAAGGAAGGCGATACTGTTCGTTGCTTCTGCAGCTATGAGTGCCGCGACAAATATCTTGAAAGCAAAGCATAACCAGGGGGAAAGCCATGCGTTTTTTTATTGATACTGCCAGCCGGGATGAAATTCGCACTGCCCAGGACATGGGTCTGGTTGATGGCGTGACAACAAATCCAAGCCTGATGGCGCGGGAAGCAGCACCCTGGCAGGAAGTGGCTGCGGAAATCTGTTCCCTGGTGCCTGGTCCGGTCAGCCTGGAAGTACTGGCCCTGGACACAGAGGGCATGGTCAATGAGGCCCGTGACCTTGTTCGCTTTGGTCCCAATGTGGTTATCAAGGTACCCATGACCGCGGACGGGCTTAAAGCAGTGCGCATCCTGCACTCCATGCACATTGACACCAATGTGACCCTGGTTTTTTCCGCCACCCAGGCCCTGTTGGCTGCCAAAGCCGGAGCAACCTATGACAGCCCCTTTGTGGGTCGTCTGGATGATGCAGGACACAACGGCATGGAGATTATTCACGAAATCCGTACTATTTTTGACACCTATGCCTTTTCAACCCAAATTCTTGCTGCCAGCATCCGCAGCCCCCTGCATGTGCGTGATGCGGCTCTGGCTGGCGCGCATGTGGCCACAATTCCTTTTGCGATTTTAACCAGGCTCATGCGCCATCCCCTTACAGACGTGGGCATTGAGCTTTTCTTGCGCGATTGGAAAGCCAGGCACGGAGCAGACACCTAAGAGCAGTCTTTTCACGTTAGGAACATACTGAAAAAAATGTCATCCCTGGCAGGAACGCCCCCTGTGTGCCATGACCCAGGGGGCGTATTCCGTCTATCGCATATAAGGAAAAACATGATCACTATTCTTGGTTTATACATTCTTGTTGGTGCCATTGCCGGAGTTCTGGCCGGATTACTGGGCATTGGCGGAGGGCTGGTCATTGTGCCCATGCTGGTTTTCTGCATGGAATTACAGCACCTGCCCCAGGAACTTGTCATGCACCTGGCCCTTGGCACGTCCATGGCCAGCATCATGTTTACCTCTGTCTCCAGTTTTATGGCCCATCACCGACGCGGAGCAGTTGAGTGGAGCGTGGTGAAACGTATTGTGGTTGGTATCCTGGTCGGCACATTTCTGGGTTCCTGCGTGGCCGCAGTGTTAAGCACAGGCGTACTCAAAGTATTTTTTGTTATTTTCTTGTATTTTGTCTGTTACCAGATGCTGTCTGGAAAAAAACCAAAACCATCCCGAACCCTGCCTGGTCTCTGGGGTATGTTTGCCGCTGGTAATGTTATTGGCGTTGTCTCCAGCCTGGTGGGTATTGGCGG
>JAAYGZ010000003.1 GCA_012727515.1 Desulfovibrionales bacterium | reverse complement strand
GTTCCAGCGTCGGATCGCGCCAGTGGGACCAAGCACCAGCACTCCTTCGTGCATACTGTCCAGAATTGTTTCAAGCTGGCCCTGCTGGTCGGTGGTTTCAACCACATAGGCCTGAATAGTGTCTGCCATATGATTCACTGCATAGGCCAGGGGCAGCATTTCACTCCACTGCACAGTGCGCAGGCGGCGCTGGCTCAGGCCAGTCTCGCGGGAAATAGCACCCACGATTTCCGTCACATTGTCCATGTGCTTTCGAATTTTTCTCGTGATCACAGCTGACAGAAAGAGACAAAACAATCCAACCCCGGCAATGCTTCCAAGCAGAGCAGGAAACTGACGCTCAAGACTCTGGCGTATGCCAACCAATGGCACGGCCACGCGCAAAATACCGCCATTATCAAGTGTGATGGCCGCGTACACGGCATCAAGGTCAAGGGTATTGCCGTGGCGCAGGGAAATTCCGGTCCCTTTTGCCCGCGCAGTCGCGATTTCCGGGCGATAGCTGTGGTTATCAAGTTCCGGAATATCTTTTTCTCCCACATGAGAATCACGCAGCACCATGCCATTTGTATCTGTCAGCGTCATCCGAAAGGAAAGCCGGGTTGCCACAGCAAACAGACGGTTGAGTTGTTCTTCTGTGGGGTCTGCGTCAAGAATGCTCCGGGCAAAGAAAGCATGAGCAAGGGCCTCGCTGCCGGCTGCGTCAATCCTGTCCTGGTAGAGAGTATTGCGGAAAAAATACACGGGCAGGGTTACGGCAATAACCGTGACCAGAGTAAAGGCCCAGAAAAGTCTCATCCGCAGCGAAGTGGTCCTGTTGCCCATGCAGTTATCCTTTTATGCGGTAGCCTATGCCCCGCACGGTCTCAATAACATCTGCCCCTGGTCCGAGTTTGGCCCGGAGTCGCCGTATGTGCGTATCTACTGTACGGGCGTAGCCCTCAAAACTATACCCCCAGACGGCATCCAGCACCTGCTCGCGGCTGCGGACCTGCCCGGCATGGCGCAGCAGATCTTCCAGCAGACGAAATTCCGTTACTGTGAGCAGCACTTCCTCATCCCCGACAAATACCACATGCCGCAGCGCGTCCAGACGAATAGCTCCGCTTGCCAGAGCGGTCTGCTCCGGTACCAGGCTGGTGCGTTTGAGGACCGATTTTATCCGCAACATAACTTCGCGCGTACTAAAGGGTTTTACCACATAGTCGGACGCGCCGACCTCAAACCCCACAATGCGGTCAATTTCTTCGCCCCTGGCAGTCAGCATGATAACGGGAATTGCAGCTGTGTCCGGGTCACGCTGCAGGGCCTTGCAAACAGACAGGCCATCCAGTCCAGGCAGCATGAGGTCAAGCACAATGGCATCTGGCTTTTTTTCCCGCGCCAGGGTCAGGGCTTTGGCGCCATTTTCGGTTTCCAGAACAGCAAAGCCTTCACGTTTGCAGGTCAGGGCCAGGAGCTCCCGGATATCTTTTTCGTCTTCAACTAATAAAATGGTTTGTACTGTCATATTTTTCCTGCGTGCTTTGAAGGCACTGATTAAATCAACCGTACTATCATGTTCATCGTAATTTCATGCCATCCTGAGCGTAGCTGAATGGATTCCGAGATTCCTCCGCTCGTTACACTCGGTCGGAATGACAAATAAAAAACTGTTTATTATTTTGTAATTGTTAAAGATATTTTTCTCCATAGAGGCAAGACCTGGCATTTGTTCTTAACATGAAAACGCTTTGTAAAAGAATCGTGCCCGGCCCCTGTGTCAGGTGTATGCACGAATGGTTACAATTCTGTGACAAAAAAGCCACTGTATTTTCTTTTTCCTGTCACATGGCTGTAACATGACGCCACAACAGTGCGCCCGTATCACAGCGCATGTTGCGCTGGAACCCTTATTACGGAGTAACTAGTCTATGAAAATAAAACAATGCGCTGTGCTGCTTATCTTATTCAGCCTGGCCACAATACTGCCTGCCGCAGCGGAAACGGAAATTATCATCAATGGTTCCACCACTGTGCTGCCGGTGATGCACAAGGTCGGCGAAGCCTTTATGGACGACAATCCAGACATCACGCTGTCCATTTCCGGCGGCGGCTCAGGCAACGGCATCAAGGCCCTGAACGAAGGCCTGTGCCAGGTGGCCATGTCCTCCCGCGACATCAGGGACTCTGAAAAAGAACTTGGCATGAGCAATAATGTCCATGCTGTGCGCACTGCTGTTGCCCTGGACGCTCTGGTCCCGGTGGTCCATCCTCAGAATAAGGTAAACAATCTGTCTGTTGCCCAGCTTAAAGATATATACGCCGGAAAGATCAGGAACTGGAAAGAAGTTGGCGGCAGTGACCACAAAATTGTGGTTATCTCGCGTGACACATCTTCCGGCACGTTTGAAACCTGGGAAGAAATCATCATGAAAAAAGAAAAAGTGTTTCCTGGCGCATTGTTGCAGACATCTAACGGGGCAGTGGTGCAGGCTGTTTCCAGAAACACGCGGGCCATTGGCTATGTCGGGTTCGGATACCTGACAGATGCTCTGAAAAAACTGGATGTCGAAAACATTGAAGCCACCCTGCAC
>JAAYGZ010000321.1 GCA_012727515.1 Desulfovibrionales bacterium | reverse complement strand
GGGTATTACCGGGGCTGGAGCCAGCCTGGACCAGGCCGGTATGGACTATGTGCAAAAACTGAAGAAAAAAACCAGCCTGCCCATTGCCGCCGGCTTTGGCATATCTTCGCCCAAGCATGTGGCCATGCTGCGGGGCCTGGCTGATGTGGCTGTCATTGGCAGCCATATTATTCATCTTTTTGATAATCAGGGCTTTGGTGCTGTGGAGGATTTTCTGGCAGCCTGTGGGTAGGAAGACGTTGCAGATCGTATTGCCTGGAACAGGGGAATGAAAAGAATAAACCATAGTGCAGCGGGCAAATCTCGTTGCATTCTCTATCCTATACAGGGCAGGATACCCAGATTCACGCAGAGCTTGACGCCTTTGCTCAGAACGATAAAGAGTTCAGCGGTACTGGTGTAGCTCTAAATTATTAAAAATCTATCACATTGAAATAGCACTATGTTTAGGCAAGACGATGAAAAAAACTGTTTCATCGTGTTCATACTGCACGCTTCTGTCTCGGTAATCGTTCCGAACAACTGACTGCCATATTCTGTGCAGTTGAATCCGTGCCGGGATATGATTGTTGCGACAGCTAGCGCATCCACTAATCACCTTTATCCCCAGGAGCTATGAGTATGATTGTTGGAGTTCTCAAAGAAATTAAAGTGCAGGAAAACCGGGTGTGCATGACGCCCGCAGGTGTGGAAGTGCTCTGTCAGAACGGCCATGAAGTGCTCGTAGAGCATGCTGCTGGCATTGGCAGTGGTTTTTCTGATGATCAGTATAAAGCTGCTGGAGCAACAATTCTGCCCACACCGGTTGAAATCTATGCCAGGGCCGATATGCTCATGCACGTCAAAGAGCCTCAGCCCTCAGAATATCCATTGATCCGGCCTGGACAGATTATCTTTGCCTACCTGCATCTGGCTGCTGATGAACAACTGACTCGAGAACTCATACAACGCGGGGCCATAGGAATTGCGTATGAAACAGTGGAAGGCCATCAAGGTGGCCTGCCCCTGCTCACTCCCATGAGTGAAGTAGCCGGACGTCTGGCAACCCAGGAAGCAGCGCACTATTGCAAGAGTGTACACGGGGGACGGGGCGTACTTATGGGCGGAGTCACTGGCGTGATTCCAGCCACTGTGCTTGTTCTGGGTGGTGGTATTGTCGGCACAAATTCTGCGACCATTGCCGCAGGCCTGGGCGCGCGGGTCTATATACTGGACATGAATCTTGATCGACTCAGATACTTATCTGAAATTATGCCTAAAAATGTCACGCCGCTCATGAGCTCCCCGGCTACGGTCCGCGCCCTGGCCCGGGAAGCAGATGTCATTATTGGTGCGGTACTCGTAGTTGGTGCAAAAGCACCAAAGCTGATCTCGCGGGATATGCTGCGCGAAATGAAACCAGGCTGCATGATGGTGGACGTGGCTATTGACCAGGGTGGATGCTTTGAAACATCACGTCCCACAACCCACGAAGATCCGGTTTTTGAAGTAGATGGCATTGTTCACTACTGTGTAACCAATATGCCTGGCGCTGTACCCTTTACCTCAACCGTTGCCCTGACCAATGCCACCCTGCCCTATGCGCTGCACATTGCCAACAAGGGCTGGAAGCAGGCCTGTCTGGATAACCCTGGCCTGAAAAAAGGCCTTAACATTGTCAGTGGTAAAGTAACGCACCAGGGCGTGGCCGATGCCTTTGGGCTGGCCTACACGCCAGCTGACGAGTGTCTGTAACCCTGTATTTCGCGACACAGTACAAGGCTGCAACAAAAAAATGCAGCTTAGGCAAAAAAGTGTTTGTCAAAGTAAAGGCATCCACATAGATGCCTCTCTCACGCCGAGCCGAAGTGGTGGAATTGGTAGACACGCTAGGTTCAGGGTCTAGTGGGGGTTCCCCCATGGGAGTTCGAGTCTCCCCTTCGGCACCACGTAACAAGCAAAAGGATTACAGTAAGTTGTAATCCTTTTTCTTTTTTGGAGTATGTGTTGTACACACCTCTGGCTCCTCTTTTTCCCTCTCGAAAACTCCGTCAAAAAGAGCAAAGCCCGTGCAGAATGTCTTGCACGGGCTTTGCTCTTTTATTTGTTGATCAATGTATCTGTTCTATTCTGTTTTCCCCTGTTCTTCCCAGCCTCCACCCAAGGCTGCAAACAAGTCCACTGTGTTGAGTTTCTGGGACAAGCGGACTGCCAGCAGGTTCTGGCGAGCAGAAAACAGGGTGCGCTCGGCATCATGCACTGCAAACAAACTTTCCAGCCCAGCTGTATAGCGGTGGTCAACCAAAATCCGACTCTGGCCCGCACTGGCCACTCGTCTGGCCTGTGCCTGTACCTGTCCGGCGTAGCCCCGTTCCTTGGCCAGGGCATCTGCGACTTCCTGGAACGCATTCTGGATAACTTCCTCATACCTGGCGATCCGGATTTTTTGTTCAGCTTCAGCCGCTTCCAGATTTGCCTGTCTGCGGCCTGCATCAAAGATAGGGAGCGAAATGCTGGGCGCAAAATTCCATGTCCGTTGCGCCCCATCAAAAAGCTCATTGAGTTCCAGGCTGGCCAGCCCGGCAGAAGCAGTCAGGGTTATGCGCGGAAAAAATGCCGCGCGCGCCGCGCCTATTTCTGCGCCAGCAGCCCACAACATATGCTCTGCCTCCAGAATATCTGCTCTTCTGGTCAAAAGGTCTGAGGACAGGCCAGGAGCCACTGGACCAGCAAGATCAATTTCAGCCAGCAGAGTTGCAGGAAGGTGCAAAGACTGCACAGGGATGCCTGTCAGCACGGCCAGGGCATTCTCGTCCTGGGCCACTGCTGCTTCCAGTCTGGCAACCTCAGACTGGGCCACGGCCACTGCTTCTTCAGCCTGATAGCGCTCCAGATCTGTGGCCACCCCTGTATCCACACGAGCCTGTGTCAGGAACAAGGTTGCTTCCCTGCTGCGCAGAGTCTCTTGAGCCAGAGTCAGGCCTTCGCGATCCCCGACCAAAAGCAGATAGGTTCGCGCCACCTGCATGACCAGGCTCATGTGCGCGGTGCGCCTGGCTTCTTCAGTCGCCAGGTATCGTTCCAGAGCAGCCTCTTCAAGATTGCGCACCCGACCAAAAAAATCCAGCTCATAAGATGCTAGACCCAGGTTAACGCTCCATTGGCGATCTATGCCTGACTCTCCTCCGCGCAAATCAGCAGGCGTGCGCGTGCTTGTGCTGCGCCCTGAAGCATCAAGAGTGGGAAAGCGATCTGCTCGGGCAACGCCTGCCAATGCTCTGGCCTTGTCCATGGCAAAGATGGCCTGACGCAAACTACGGTTTTCCTGCAAGGCCGTGGCAATAAGTTCTTGCAGGGCAGGATCACGAAAAACATCTCGCCAGCCACTTTGCTGCATATCTGTTCCCAGCAGCGGTGCATTGCTCCAGGCTTCTGGCACGGGCAAAGCCGGACGACTCCGTTCAGGAGCCAAAGACGCACAGCCCGTGGCTACAAAAAAAGCAAGCAGAAATATCAGTCTCCGCATGGACTACCTCCTGGAATAATACGTGACGCAGTGGATTTAGTTCGCTCTCCGGACCAGCTCAGACCTGCCACAACAACAAAAAAGACTGGTACTAAAAGCGAACCAAGAATGGTGGACGTAATAGTACCTCCGATAACGCCTGTGCCAATAGAGTTTTGTCCACCTGAGCCAGCCCCGCTATTCAGAGCCAGGGGCAGCACTCCCAGACAAAAGGCCAGCGAGGTCATTAAAATGGGCCGCAGACGCTGACGAGCAGCTTCAACCACTGCATCCATAATATCCATTCCTGACTCAACCATGCTTTTGGCAAATTCTACAATAAGAATTGCGTTCTTAGCGCCCAGGCCCATTGTGGTCAGTAAGCCCACCTGAAAATACACGTCATTGAGCAGCCCTCGCAGGCTCACCGCTGCCAAAGCACCAAGCACGCCAACAGGAATCACCATGATTACTGAAGCAGGCAGGCTCCAGCTTTCGTACAGGGCTGCCAGACAGAGAAAAACAACAATAATGGACAGACTGTACAGCATTATGGTCTGTGCTCCTGCCTGCCGTTCCTGAAACGACAGCCCGGTCCAGGAAAACGTCAGCCCTTCGGGCAGTTGCGCAGCCAAAGATTCCATGGCTGCCATGGCTTGACCAGAACTTTTGCCCGGCGCAGGCTCACCCAGTATCTGCACAGCAGGAAATCCATTGTAACGCTCCAGACGCGGTGATCCAGATGTCCAGTGCGCTGAGGCAAAATTGGTCATAGGCACCATTTGCCCGGACTTTCCGCGCACATACCACCGCCCCAGATCATCAGGCATCATGCGAAACGGTGCTTCACCCTGCATAATTACCTTTTTCACGCGCCCCTTGTCCAGAAAGTCATTGACATAGGAGCTGCCCCAGGCCGTGGCAATAACGCTGGTTATATCAGCCACTTCCAGGCCAAGGGCAGTGGCTTTATCCCAATCAATATCCACACGATATTGCGGCGTATCGTCCAGTCCATTGGGGCGAACCATGGCCAGGTCAGGATGCTGGCTTGCCATGCCCAGAAGCTGATTGCGGGCAGCCATAAGTTTGTCATGCCCCAGGCCAGCCATGTCCTGCAGTTCAAAGTCAAAGCCCACCGCATTGCCTAGTTCCAGCACAGCGGGCGGAGGAAAAGCAAAAACAAGGGCATCCCGGTATTGGGAAAAAGCAGCCATGGCCCGGCCAGCAAGAGCTTTAACATCCTGACCTGGCGCTTTGCGCTGATTCCAATCCTTAAGGCGGACAAAGCACATGGCTGTGTTCTGCCCGCTGCCAGCAAAACTGAATCCTGCGACAGCCATCAGCGATTCCACGGCCTGCTTTTCATTTTCCAGAAAATGGCGCTCAATGCGTTCAAGCACCTCAATGGTCCGTTCCTGGGTTGCGCCTACAGGCAACTGGGCCTGCACAAAAAGCATGCCCTGGTCTTCATCCGGCAAAAAGCCTGTGGGCAGGCGCTGAAACAAAAACATCATTCCGCCGATAATCAACGCATACACAATCAGGGAACGGCCCCGGCAACGGGTCATTTTGCTGACCAATCCCTGGTAGCCTTTGGCTGTGCGATCAAAATTGCGGTTAAACCAGCCAAAAAAACCGCGCTTGCCCTGGCCATGCACAGGCTTGAGCAAGGTTGCACACAGAGCCGGAGTTAGAATGAGCGCCACCAGCACTGACAAAACCATGGCTGAGACCACGGTGACAGAAAACTGTCGGTAAATAACGCCGGTGGAGCCACTGAAAAAGGCCATGGGCACAAATACAGCAGACAGGACCAGGCCAATGCCCACCAAGGCTCCGGAGATTTGCGTCATGGATAAATGAGTCGCGTCCCGAGGAGAAAGCCCGTCCTCATGCATAATGCGCTCCACGTTTTCAACTACCACGATAGCGTCATCCACCAGCAAACCAATGGCCAGGATCATGGCAAACATGGTCAGCGTATTGATGGAATATCCAAATGCGGACAAAACGCCAAACGTACCCAGCAAAACCACGGGAATGGCAATGGTTGGAATAAGCGTGGCCCGGAAATTCTGCAAAAATAGATACATAACCAAAAAAACCAGGACCACGGCTTCAAGCAGGGTGCGCACCACCTCTTCAATGGAAATACGCACAAACGGCGTGGTATCAAAGGCTGAAACCACTTTCATGCCTGCCGGAAACGTAGGCTCAATGCTTTCAATGTACTGCGCCACTGCGCGCACAGTTTCCAGCGCATTGGCGTCAGTGGCCAGCTTAATGGCCATGGCCGCAGCCGGCTGACCATTATAGCGCGAAGCAACCTGCGGATTTTCCGCATTCAATTCCACACTGGCCACATCGCCCAGACGCACATTTGAACCATCTGTCTGAACTTTAAGCAGAATCTGACGAAACTGCTCAGGTGTTTGCAACCGGTCCTGAACACTGACCGTAAAGTTAATGCGCTGCTCTTCTACAGAGGGCAGACCACCTAATTGTCCGGCTGAAATCTGAGCATTCTGCGCCCTGATTGCAGTGGCCACATCAGCCGGAGTAAGAGCATAGGTATGCAGTTTATCAGGATTAAGCCAAATACGCATAGCGTGTTGCGATCCAAAAAGAATGGCCTCGCCCACGCCTTCCACACGGCTGATACCATCAAGGATATTCGTGCCCACATAGTCCGCCAGTTCCGACCGGGACATGGACCCATCCTCAGAGACAAAACCCAGAACCTGCATAAAGTTTTTAACAGCCTTGGTGACCTGCACTCCCTGGGCCTGCACCTCCTGCGGCAGCAGGGACATGGCCAACTGCAATTTGTTCTGTACCTGTACCTGGGCAATATCAGGATCTGTTCCGGACTTAAACGTCAGGGTAATAGTTGCCTGGCCAGACGACTCACTGGTGGAGGCCATATAATCCAGGTTATCAATACCTTTTAACTTCTGCTCAATAACCTGCGTGACCGAGTCTTCCAGTGTTTTGGCTGAAGCGCCAGGATAGGTAGCAGTGATGGACACAGAAGGAGGCGCAATAGGCGGGTACTGCGCAATAGGCAGGTTAAAGATGGACAACACTCCGGCAAGCATGGTGGCAATAGCCAAAACCCAGGCAAATATCGGGCGATTGATGAAAAAATGAGCCATGGTATCTCCTTACTCGCTCTGAGCACACAGCACAGTAACCGCTTTTTTAGTCTGACCACAAGAGCGGCACACGAGTATCATTAGAAACGTGAGAATATAAAACTGAATTAATTTGTCGGCTGCGCAATGCGCACCTGAGCGCCGGGCCGGACCTTTTGCAGCCCTTCAATAAGAACACGATCCCCAACGCCCACGCCTTCGCGCACAACCCAGTCTCCTCCCACAGCGCGATCCAGCACCACAGGACGAACAGTGACCGTGTCTGTCTCATCAACAATCATGACCTGGGCATTGCCGGCAGCATCCCGCAACACTGCCTGCTGAGGCACACAAATAGCATCCGGCAGTACACCTTCTTCAATAAAGGCGCGAACATACATGCCTGGCAACAGTTCTCGTTTGGGATTGGGAAAAACAGCCCGCAAAGTTACAGACCCAGTGCTCTGGTCCACACTGGCTTCGGCCAGTTGCAAGGTGCCATTATGCACATAGGCAGAACCATCCTCTAAAATAAGCCGCACGGTTGTGGAAGCGTCACCAGCCGATTGCACAGTGCCATCTTCCAGAGCTCGCTTCAGGCGCAATAATTCCATGTTTGATTGAGTGAGATCCACATAAATGGGATCAAGCTGCTGCACTGTGGCCATGGCCTGGGCCTGATTAGCCGTGACCAGCGCTCCGGGCGTAACTGCAGAACGTCCGATGCGCCCGCTGATTGGCGCAACCACTCGCGTGCGTTGCAGATCAATGCGCGTGGCCTCCACTTCTGCCTGCGCTGAGGCCACATTAGCCTTGGCCAGGGCCAAAGCAGCCTGCACTTCATCATAGTCCTGCTGGCTCACGGCTTTTGCATGGATCAGATCTTCATAACGGGCAGCCTTGAGCCGGGCCGGCTCCAGCTCAGCTTTATACTTGGCCAACGCTGCGGAAGCCCGCGCCACTGCCACTTCATAGGTAGCAGGATCAATCTGATAAAGAAGCTGGCCTGTCTTGACTTCAGCCCCTTCTGTAAAAGAACGTTTCTGAATAATTCCGCCAACCTGTGGACGAATTTCCGCCACCTGATACACAGCAGTACGGCCTGGCAACTCAGAGGTCAGCGCAACACGTTGCGTAACCAGTGTTGTCACAAGCACTTCTGGCGCAGGGGCAGGAGCCGCAGCAGCAGGCTTTTCGGAGCCGTCATTGGCCTGAGATGCTTTGTGCCACAAAAAATAGCTCAGACCACACATGACCACGACAAAAATACTGAAAAATGTTTTTTTCACAATTCCCTTCCTTTACTTCCTATGATTCAATTCAAAGAAATACTTAGGCATGTTATCAAAAATTTTACACCGCCACAGCCTGCACAAACATCTTCCAACTGGCTTCGGCCTGGACTTGCGGGTCGATCATTGCACCAGTGCGGCTATATAAAATGGCAATCGTTAAAAAGAGACCTAGAAACTGGACAAAGATCTGGTCCGCCTGAATATCACTCCGAATTTCCCCCACGGCCTGGCCCTGGCGGATAATCTCGGCCACCTGATCCTGTTGCCAGCGATGACTGTCCTGTAAACGTTCGCGCAGCTTTGGCTCTGCAACCCACAACGCATCAGAGAGCACCAGGGTTGGCAATGCCCGATAGCGCTGCACAACACTGATATGC
>JAAYGZ010000320.1 GCA_012727515.1 Desulfovibrionales bacterium | reverse complement strand
CTCCCGTATCGGCAGGTACGGGGGCCGATTTTGTTTCAGCCTGTTTTTTTCGATTTGTATCACATTCTCTGCGTTCATCTCCCTTCTCTGTCACGTTTTCCTTGCAATCTGCGTCTCTGTTACGATCTATGCTCTCTCAGGTGCTGGTTGGTCCCGGAGAGAGCACACGGTTCTTGAGCAGCAATCAGTTTTTGTGCGCGTGCCGGGCCGTGTGCGGGCGGTTCAAAATTTTTAACATTGCTGTTTTGTGTGCTCACGCTACGATGATCTTTGCTCTTCTTGGGGCTTCAAGTCTTGAAAAAAGAGTGCTAGAAGATATTTATCCAGTCATTAAGGCAAGAGGAGCACGCAGATGAGCAGAGCATTCACAACTCCGTGTCCGCATTGTGGCCAGGGCGTTGGCGTGAGAAATCCATTTCCCACAGTAGATGTTGTGTTGTACCGGCCACAATCAGGCATTTTGCTTATTGAGCGCCGCAATCCTCCGTATGGCTGGGCCTTGCCCGGAGGTTTTATAGATTATGGAGAAAGTGCAGAGCAGGCCGCCTGCCGTGAGGCCCTGGAGGAAACCGGGCTTGTTGTGCGATTATGTGGGTTGTTAGGTGTATATTCTGACCCTGGCCGTGATCCACGCTTTCATACAATAAGTATTGTCTATATTGCCGAGGCAGATAATGGTGAGCCGTGCGCCGGAGATGATGCCAAAAATGCACGATTTTTCCCGCTGCACGCCCTGCCTCCAGATATTGCTTTTGATCATCGCCAGATCATTACAGACTTTAGCCAGCGAGCAGGAGCATATGAGCACACCGCCCCATGACATAGTTTTTCTGACTTCTGAGATCTATCCATTTTCCAAATCCGGTGGCCTGGCCGATGTCATGGGCATACTTCCCCTGACCTTGTCCCGGCTTGGCGTGCGCGTAGCTGTATTCACCCCGTTTTATGGGCGCTTGTCCACTGGTCAATACCCTGTACACTTGGTGTATGAAAACTGTCCGGTCGGATATCCGTGGTTTGACAGCACTGCCGACATCTACATGGCCAATTATCATGGTTTGCCTGTGTATTTTATTGAGCGCGGGGAATATTTTGATCGGCGCCATTATTATTGCACGCACAAAGGGGATTATTTCGATAATTGCGAGCGGTTTATTTTTTTCTGTCGCGCTGCACTGTGCGCTATCAGGCACATGGGCCTGGGAACGCGCATTGTTCATGCCCAGGATTGGCATGCGGCTCTGGCAGTGGCGTATCTTGCCTTCTGGCGGCGTACAGATCCATTCTGGGCAGGCATGAGAACAGTGATGTCCATTCATAACCTGGCCTATCAAGGGCGTTTTTCCTACCGCCTTTTTGAACAATCCGGGTTGCCGCACGAAGCCTGGAACATGGAAGGTGTGGAATTTTACAATAGTTTTAATCTGCTTAAAGCTGGTGTTGCCTTTGCCGACCGTATTACAACCGTCAGCCCCAGCTATGCCCGCGAGATTATGACCCCTGAGTTTGGATGCGGGCTGGAAGGCATTCTCACGCGACGGAAAGCTGATCTGATCGGAATTTTAAACGGGGCAGACTATGCTATCTGGAGTCCGCAGCATGATCCGGTGTTGGAATGCACCTATTCTGCGGATCAGCCAGAGGGCAAAAAAGAATGCAAGGCCGCTTTGCTGCAAAGCCTGAACATGCGCCCGGAACTGGCAGATCGGCCAGTGCTGGGCTTTATTGGCCGTTTTCGTGGACAAAAAGGCATTGATGTTATCCTGGAGAGCATTCCAGAGATCATGGCCCTTGATGTCGGTTTTATCGCCCTTGGCGAAGGCAAGGCTGAATACGAAGCAGCCATGATGAATATCATGGAAGAGTACCCTGGCCGGGTGGTCGGAGTGATCGGATACACGGAAGAAATATCGCATCTGATTCAGGCGGGCACAGATATTTTTCTTATGCCCTCACGCTATGAACCGTGCGGGCTGACACAGATGTACAGCCTGAGCTATGGCACTCCGCCCGTGGCAACGGCTGTGGGTGGGCTGCGCGATACGATCATTCCGTATCCGCAGGAAGGCGCCAATGGCTTTGTCTTTAACGAGCCGACTCGTGAAAGCCTGGTGCAGGCTGTGCGCCAGGCAGTGGCTGTGTGGGATGATAAAGCTGCCTGGAAAACATTGCAGATCAATGCCATGCGGGCCAATTTTTCCTGGGAAAAGTCAGCCCGCCGCTACATGCAGGTCTATGCGGGTTTACATGCAGACCTGTTTGCACAGGAAGGAGGTGCACTATGAGTATTACAAAGAAGCATTTCGTCAAAAAAAATGTATGCAAGGCCACATTTCAGGTCTCCAAGGCTGAAGCTGGCGGAGCGCAGACAGCGTATCTGGTTGGAGAATTTAATGACTGGTCCATGCATTCCTTGCCCATGAAACGCCAGCGCGATGGCTCATTTAAGGTGACCATTGATCTTGAATCCGGCCAGTCGTACCAGTTTCGTTATCTTTTTGATGATGATCGCTGGGAAAATGATTGGCACGCCGATACCTATGCCTACAGCGCCTATGGAAACTGCGAAAATTCGGTTGTGTGCACCTAATCGCTGCCCTGGCATTCACCTTATATACACATAATGAAGCTGTATCTTGTTGGTGGCGCAGTGCGCGACAAAATCCTGGGACGTGAATCTGCGGACCAGGATTTTGTCCTTATCGGAGGCACAGAAAACGACCTCCTGAATCTGGTGCCCGGCGCGGTCCGGGTCGGCAAAGGGATTCCTGTTTTTGTGCGTGGACAGGCTCAATATACGTGTTCTGTCTTTTCTGACATTGAGGCTGACCTGGCATCACGCGACCTGACTATCAATGCCCTGGCCCAGGATGAGCATGGCCAGGTAGTTGCGCATCCTGCGGCTCTGGATGATCTGCGCGCCAAGGTGCTTCGTCCGGTGGCTGTGGAGAATTTTCTGGCTGATCCGTTACGCGCTGTCCGGGCTGCTCGCTTCAGCGCCCAGTTT
>JAAYGZ010000319.1 GCA_012727515.1 Desulfovibrionales bacterium | reverse complement strand
TGGCGGGGCTATGCCTTTACCGGCCAGGAGTCGTTTCTGGAAGGTGGAAAAAAATATCTGGATGAAATCCAGAAGCAGCTAGATCTGGCCCAGGCCCATGTAGAAAAATATCCTCACCTGGTTAAATTACGCGAACAACTGCCCATTATTCAGGCCAGGCTGACAGAATACAAAAACCAGGCACAGGACACAGAAAAACAAAGCACCTTACAAGCCCAAACCCTGGCCAGCATGGATGCCACAGGCAAAATTCTCAAACAAGAAGCAACCAATTTTCTTGCTTCACAAAATGCAGAAATGGACCGTGAAATTGGAGAAGGCGCATCTGTGGATAAGCTCACAGAACGCAGGGAAAAAATCAGCCAGGTCACCCAGCTTATTAATCTGGCTGATGAAGCCCGCTTTACTGCAGCAGCGGCTTTGGCCCTGCGCACACCCAAACTTCTGGAAGATGGCCTGGCACTCTATCCCTTGGCTGGTGAACTGGTAGGCAAATTACAGGCCACTGTCCGGCAGAATGCAAACATCAAACAACTCCAGGCCGTGGGTCAGGCTGCTGCTGCCTACAAGACTGACATGGAAACCGTACTGACCACCTGGACAGCCCTGGAAGAACTTAATGCCCAGCGCACTAAAACAGGCATTGCCCTGCTGAATGAAGTAGGGAAAATTAATGATGCTGTAATGGATCTGACTCAAAAAGTAGCCAACTCTGCTGTCAATAGTTTGTCTGCGGCCTCTTCTGTTATGATTGGCGGCCTGGCTCTGGCCCTGGTGTTGGGTATTGCGGTGGCCATTGTGCTGACCAGAGCCATTACCGCGCCAGTACACAAGGGCGTGGCTTTTGCGCAAAAAATTGCCGAAGGCGATCTGACGGCGCACGTGGATGTGGACCAGAAAGATGAACTGGGCATTCTGGCCACTGCCCTGCGTGACATGGTGGCCAAGCTGCGCGAAATTGTTTCAGAAGTACAATCAGCCTCAGACAATGTGGCTTCTGGCTCAGAACAACTGAGCGCCTCGGCAGAACAACTGTCCCAGGGTGCCACAGAGCAGGCCGCTTCTGTGGAAGAAGTGTCCTCCAGCATGGAAGAAATGGCTGCCAATATCCGCCAGAACGCAGATAATGCCAGTCAGACAGAAAAAATTGCTCTCAAGGCAGCTCATGACGCCCAGACCGGCGGTCAGGCCGTGACCCAGGCTGTGGAAGCCATGAAAAACATTGCGGAAAAAATCTCCATTGTCGAAGAAATCGCCCGCCAGACCAACCTCCTGGCCTTAAACGCGGCCATTGAGGCAGCCAGGGCCGGAGAACACGGCAAAGGCTTTGCCGTGGTGGCTGCAGAAGTGCGCAAACTGGCGGAACGCAGTGGCACAGCAGCAGCAGAAATCAGTGAACTGTCCTCCTCCACCGTAACCATTGCTGATCAGGCAGGGCAGATGCTGACCAGGCTGGTGCCGGATATTCAGCGCACAGCCGACCTGGTGCAGGAAATTTCCGCTGCGTCCAATGAACAAAACGCTGGCGCCGAGCAGATTAACAAGGCCCTGGGCCAACTTGATCAGGTTATTCAGCAGAACGCATCCGGATCTGAGGAAATGGCCTCAACGTCAGAGGAACTCTCCAGTCAGGCCGAACAGATGCAGGCAACCATGGCCTTTTTTCACCTGGGCGCAACAACAGCCCGCATAGCCAGACAGACTGCTGCTCCGGTCAGAAAAAAACACAACGCACACATGGCCCCGGCAGTCGGACAAAGTACACGAAACAATGGCCTGGCCTTGGACATGGGACGCGACGCAGAAGATGATGAGTTTGAGCGCTTCTGATCTGAATAAAAGTGAAAGGACGTCATTGCGAGTTTATGTCCCAGGGGTAGAGGGCGTGACAAAAAAGAAGTCATGCAATGCCCGTACAAAAGCCCGTCATTGCGAGACCCGCGAAGCGGGGCGTGGCAATCTTGAGCATAGGAGCAGGAGATCGCCACGGCACTTCGTGCCTCGCGATGACGTCCATGTGCGACTCAGATTGCTTCGGTCGCAAGCTCCCTCG
>JAAYGZ010000028.1 GCA_012727515.1 Desulfovibrionales bacterium | reverse complement strand
TGCGAGTTTATGCCCTATGGGTAGAGCGTAGCGACGCGGCAATCTGTAACTTATTGCTAAATCAATAATTTTGGATTGCTTCACTTCGTTCGCAATGACGAATTTCGGTTTAATCAGCATATCCTTAGTGGGAGTTGCTGCCAGAGCGCTGGATAAACAGCGAGTCCCACAAGTGAATAAAAAATGCCACGACAAGTACTCCGCTATAATCCATGCGACTGCCTGCATCAAATTCACGCAACATAAATTCTATAAATTCTGGCCGGAAATAGCCTTTGGCGCGGGTTGTGTCAGGGGCCAGAGTATCGCCTATCAGTGTGCGAAAGGTGCGCACAAACCAGGCCCCAGGAGGGGATAAGGGTTGCTTGCGGCGGGCACAGATTTGTGGAGGCAGAATGGTTCTGGAACTGCGTTTGAGCAGGTGCTTTTCACGCAATCCCTGCATTTTATAGTGAGCAGGCAGGCTGAACAGATATTCCAGCAGCGTGTGATCCATAAACGGAGCGTGCACTTGCACAGCATTGGCCATGCTCATGGTATCACCCAGGGGCAGGGTCAGGTTGGGCAGGCGCATTCGGGTTTCCAGAAACAGGGCCTGGTCCAGCAAAGGGCGATGTCCTGGAACCTGGGGCAGATCATTGTGGCGCTGTTCCTGACATGCGGCAAGCTGATCTAAAAGATCGTCGCACAAGAGTTGATTTTTTAACTGAAAGGCCTGGAACCGGTAGGGCAGGGCCGGATGCGGACAGGGATAGGTTTTAAAGATCTGATATTGGGTCCAGGCTTGTTCAGCTGTGAGCTGTGGATAGATGCGGCGCAGCAGATTGGCCCTGAAAGGTGATTCCTGACGGGCAATAAAGGGCATAAGTTTAATGAGCTTAAAATAATCATACCCGCCCAGAATTTCATCAGCCCCGTCTCCGGACAAAACAGCACTAAAACCCAGGTCACGCGCCTGACGCGAGAGCAGGTACAAAGGCAGGTGCAGCAAGGTTACCAAGGGGGTTTCTAAGTGCCAGATGAGCTTGGTTATTTCGTCTTCAGCAATGGCACACTGAAATTCATGATGCAGTGAGCCTATGGCCTTGGCCACCTGACGCGCATAATGGCTTTCATCGTAGCCCGCCTCAGTAAAAGTAATGGACAATGTATGGACTGGGTCGTCTGTAATCTGGGCATAGCGTGCCGTGACCGAGCTGGAGTCAATGCCACCGCTTAAATAGGCAAGAAGCGGAGTATCAGTGTGCAGACAGCGGCGCACTGCAGAGCCCAGGTGTGCGGATAGTTCCCAGGCTGCATCACTGCGGGACAGGTTTTGAACTGGCTGATCAAGATCCAGGCTCCAGTAGGAGTTGCTGCGCATGCCCCGCCTGTCAATTATGGCGTATGTGGCAGGCATAATATGCTGAATACCCTGAATAAATGAGTCTGGAGCAAGGTTGAATCCATAATCCAGCAAACGATCCAGGGCTATGGCATGAACACGAGACACCACGTGAGGATGGCAGAGCAGGGCCTTGATTTCTGAAGCAAAAATAAATGAGCCATCAGGAAGCCAGGTATAGACCAGTGGTTTTTGTCCCATGTGGTCGCGGGCCAGCACAAGAGTGCGCGTGGCAGGCTCCCACAGGGCACAGGCAAACATGCCTTTGAACTGAGCAAAACAGGCAGTTCCCCATTCCTGGTAGGCTGCCAGAACCACTTCAGGGTCTGAACCAGAGCCCAGGTTATGCCCTTGCATGAGCAGCTCAGTGCTCAGCGTTGCGGCATTGTAGATACAGCCATCAAAAATAAGAACATGCCCTGTTTGGGGATGAACCAAGGGCGTGGTACTGGGTGTTGTGGTGCAGGACGCCTCACGTCTCCAGACCAGGGCGCAGGAGTCATCCTTATACACGGCCTGGCCTCCGGGGCCACGATGCGCCAGCTTCTGCCCCATGCTGTCAATGATGGCGGAGACATTGGAAATGCCCTGGGCATGAAAAATACCGGCAATACCGCTCATGATGTTATCCTCAGGTACACATTACAGGAAAATACGTTGCACCCAGGAAGATGCAACAAGAACGCCGCCAGCGCAAGGGAACGCTGACGGCATATACTGGAGTGCATACCACACCGGGCTGCGTGAAATATTATCGTGCGTAATGGGCCGCAGCTGGCGGACGTACGGGCGGGGGCTGGGTCTGGGAGATTTCTGCAAAGGCAGAGCGAAATGAAGACAAAATGCTGATCACTTCATCTACCAGCGTGGTGTCCATTTTGAGGTTTGCATGCAACAGACGTGTATTGCAGTACATATACAGTTTGTGCAGGTTCTGGGCGATTTCTCCACCTTTTTCCGCATTCAGCGAACTGTCCAGCTCAGCGATAATATCCAGGGCCTGGGAGATGAGGATGCCTTTCTGGGCATAATCTTTGGCCTGGATACGTTCTTTGGCCTGTTCCAGAAAGGTAATGGCTCCATCGTAGAGCATGACCACCAAATGGCCAGGTGTGGCAGTAACAACCTGGGTTTGCCTGTAGGCTTGCGCAGCTTTCAGCACATTTTCCTCCTTATGACGATGACTTGGGCAGTCCGGCAATTTGTGATTTGAGTTGATTGGAAATATTATCGTACGTTCCGAGCACCGCTTCCAGATTGGCAAAGCGCATACGCATGGTTCGTTCCAGCAGTGCCAGACGTCGCTCTTCGTAGGCCAGTTTTTCGTCAATGGAATCCATGATGTCCTGGTAATTATTTTTCAGGATTTCCAGTGTTCCTGATTGAGAATCGGTCAATTTTTTAATTTCTTGAGAGAGTTCTTCTGTTTTTCCGGATTTAAGTTGCGCCTGACCAGAGTAGGTTCCGTCAATGGTGTTAATGACTTCAATGGCCAGGCCCCGAGCGGCATTTTCTCCGCCAATGGCAACAATTTTATTGCCGTCTATACTGGCAGGATAGCCGTTGATGGTGGGAGGTGGGCTTGGAGCAATAACGCCACCGGAAATGGTATAGGAAATTTCAAAATTTCCGGCCTGGGTCACGCCGCGCACAAAGGAGTCGAATTTGAAATTCGGGGACTCCATGGCTTCACCATCTATAATTTCTTTAGTGGACGGATAGAAGTCTGCGCTGAATAATCGGGCCACAGCGTCTGGATCTGTGTTCAGGGCTGCTTTGAATGATTTTTCATCAAAGACCAGTAAACCAAAGCTAGGTGAACCCTGGGCGCTGTCAGTGGTAATGCCCACACTGGCCAGTGAGAGCAGCGGATCTGTGTCGTAGTCAAAGCCCACGCCGCGCTGAGCCAGAATTTTTTTGAGATTCTGCTGAATCATCTGCAAGCCATAGTTACCCGTGAGAATGGACCCTGTGATTTTAGAGCCAACAGAATCAACCTTCGTTTGATCGCGGATAACAGTCAGTACCGTGTTGACTTCATCAACAAAAAGGCGGGCTTTTTCTGTAATGGCACTGGTATCCATGGACATACTCAAAGTGGTTGATTCTCCTGCCTTGAGCAGATTCATGGTCACGCCGCCCACCACGTCGGAAATAGTATTGGTCGAGCGTTCAATATAACCATCCGTGGCTCCCTGAACCTGAGAAAATTTGGCAGCCTGGAAGCTGGTCAGCGTTGTGCCAGGGGAGTTGATGATATTTATTCGTTTGCTGGAACCAGGATCTCCCTCCAGCATCAGTTCTACTTTGCCATCATCATTGATGACTGCGCTTGCTGTGACGCCACTGCCCAGGTCATTGATGGCAGTGACCAGGTCATCCACGGTGGCTCCTGCGCTGATGGGAGTGGAATATATGCGTCCATCATAGGCAAACTTAAATGTTCCTGGAGCATCAGTGAGCGTATCTGTGGGGTCTGCATAGGCCGTGACTGCTTTAAGAATGTGGGCCGTGGGCGTGGGGGAAACAGGAAATCCATCCACAGAAAGCTTGGCGTTGCTGGCATTTTGAGTCTGGATAAAACTGGCTGAGCCAAACCTGGCCACTAATTCGGGGTTGGTTGCCGCGTCATCCACAATAAAATCATTGCCAGCGCCAAGGTCCATGCCCCTGATTTGTAAGCGATAGCCACTTCCGTCGTTAATCACGCTGGCACGTACATAATTGCGGTTATCCGGATCTTTATTGATCAGGTCGGCAAACTGGGACAGCGTTGTGGTTGCTGAAATATCCACGGCAATTTGCCGTCCGGCATAGGCAAAGACATAGGTTCCGGGAACTCCACCGCTGATGACATCATCTTTGGAGGAAAAAATTTCCGCCCCCATGTGCATATCTGTGGTGGCCAGGGCAATAATGTCCACTTCATGGGAACCTTCTTCAGTGCTGCTGCCTGCTGTCGCTGTGAGGGCTGTGGAATTTGATGATGTCACAGATTTGATCAGAAACTCGTCTGTGGTGTTCATGGATTTGAGCGTAGAATCCAGAGCGCGCATGGCCGCAGTGAGCTTGTCAAACTCAGTGCTTTTGGTTTCCCATTGATTGCGCCAGTTAAGCAGCTGCTTGGATTTGACTTTTTCCGCATCCACCAGCTGTGTGATCATGGATTCAAAATCAGTACCTGAGCCCAGGCCTGTGAAACGGATTGCTCCAGAACTAAGAGAGTCTGCCATATGCGCCTCAAGATCAAAATGTTAGCATCGGTCGTACAATTTGAAGCAAAGGCAGTGCCAGGAGAGCAGGTGCAGATAAAAAAGCCGGGCCACATGCGCAGCCCGGCCATGTTGCAGAGTTAAGGAGATGCTTATCCGCCAATGAGCTGTAAGGCCATGTTCGGGATGGAATTGGCCTGGGAAAGCATGGCCACTGCGGACTGGGTCAGAATCTGGTTGCGCACAAAGTTGGACATTTCCAGGGCCACGTCCACATCAGAGATGCGGGACTCAGCTGCCTGCAGGTTTTCTGCCTGAATCTGCAGGTTGGTGATGGTGTTTTCCAGCCTGTTCTGGAGCGCACCCAGGTTCGCGCGGATATTATCCTTGGAGGTGATGGCCGCATTGATGGCAGCTAAGGCCTGCTGCGCACCCTGCTGGGTGGAGATGCTGTGCCCGGCGCCACTAACCCCATGTTCGCCGTTGGCCTTGCTTGTATCCGCAGCATTGCCAACCCCAAGGGCCGAAGCTGTGGCGCTCTGGATGGCAATGTAGTAGTAGTCTTCCATGGAATCATTGCCTGTGCCAAAGTGGACCTTGAGCGGGCCAGTGGAATTCAGGCCGCTTCCGTCATGACTGGTGCCCCAGCTTGATACATGGGTTGAACTTGCGGACAGGTTGCCATTGAGCAGGTGAATACCATTAAAGTCTGTGGCATTGGCAATACGGGTGATTTCCGAGGCCATTTGCTGGTATTCTGAGTCAATGATCATACGCTGATCCGAAGTATAGGTACCGGTAGATGCCTGTTCGGCCAGTTCCTTCATACGGATGAGCTTTTCGTCAATGACCTGCAATGCGCCATCAGCAGTCTGGATCATGGAAATGGCGTCATTGGCATTACGAATACCCTGGTTGATGGACGCAATGTCTGAACGCATGAGTTCGCGAATAGCCAGACCAGCAGCGTCATCAGCAGCAGTGTTGATGCGCAGGCCAGATGACAGACGTTGGGTTGATACAGCCAGAGCCGAATATGAGTTGGACAGATTTCGGGCTGCATTCATGGCCATCATGTTGTGATTGATAACGAGCGACATAGTAATTCCTCCTTGAAAGATAATCGGCATCCTTGCCTGTGAGCAGGCGGACCATCCGCTGCTCTGTTCTCTTGATGAGAGAATCGGAGGATGCAGAAATTTCTTTAGGAGTTTTTTACAAAAAACATGCCCAAAGATCAGTCAAAGTCAAAAAGATGGGTGCTGGCCTGGGTGAGTGAGATGCCCCTGGCCCGGGCAATGGTGGGTAAATTCTCTTCAGCGTCAGATTTGCGTACATACAGAGGCTGGGGCGCCATGTTTGAAAATGCCGCACCCAGTGCTGCTTCCAAAAGCCAGGCAGGGCCTGGCGTGTCAAACGAAGCAGGCAGAATGACTGTCTCAGCCAGGGTCAGCAGTTCTTCGTGCGCACGCACGGCGCTTCCGGCCAGGATTTTTGGCTGAGAGCGGGTCATGAGCACGGCCCGGGCTTCTGATACAGAATAAAAGCGTACCGTATCTATGGGCTGATCAGCCACAAAACCCTGAAGATAGACATGGCCTTTGCGGGCGTAGGTCGCAATCCAGCATTCTAACTGGTGTGCTGCAGGCAGGCAGGCCAGGATGGGAGCGGCCAGAAGCGCGTGGTACTCCAGCCCTGCCATGGGAATACTGTGCGGCCTTGCCAGGCCGTGCATGGTGGCATGGGCAATGCGCAGGCCGGTAAACGAGCCTGGGCCACGCACACAGGCTATGCCGCATAACTGGCTGACGCCCAGCGTGTGCGTGGCAAGAGCGCGAGCAATGGCGGTTGGCAGATGGGTGATGGACTGGCCGGGGCAGAAGATCTCGTCGGCATAGAGCACGCCCTGGGCTGAGCCCAGCACAACCTGAATATGCGCCTCAGCCGCGTTCAGCACCAGGAGCGGATTAACGGAAGTGGCGCAGGATATCATTGATAGTCGCAAAGATCATCAGCATGAGCAGCAAGGTCATGCCAATGCGCAGGGCTGCGTTTTGTACAGTGGGGCTGAGAGGTTTGCCAGTCACCATTTCCAGGAAAAAAAACAAAATATGTCCACCATCCAAAACCGGGATCGGCAAGAGGTTGAGAACGCCCAGGTTGATGCTGATCAAGGCTGTCAGAGCCAGAAGGCTGGCCAATCCATTTTGTGCTTCCTGATGAATCATTTCTGAGATCAGGATCACGCCGCCCATGTCAGTCCAGGGAATGACGCGCTCAATAAGTTTGACAATGCCCATAACCATAAGCGCGCTGACTTCCCAAATTTGCCTGGCCCCGTGCCAGGATGCGGCCATAAAAGAGAGTTCGCGGGCAACAATTTCTCCCTTGGGCGCAATGCCTAACATGGGCATAATTTTTACTTCGCCGAAAAGATTGCGTTTTTCCTGCATACGCGGGGTAATATCCAGGCTGAACTGGGTGCGATTGCGCAGGATCGTCAGGTGCAGGGGGCTGCCTTGATTGGCTTCGATATGGTTCACCAGGTCTGGCCAGACAGCAATTTCCTGCCCGTCAATCATAAGCACCTGATCTCCGGACAAAAGGCCGGCTTCGTGGGCAGCGCTGGCATTGGTCACCTGGCCAATGACCGGCAGCAGTTCCTGGGTGCCATGAACCCAGCTTAAACCCCAAAAAATTAACCAGGCCAGGATAAAATTAAAAACCGGCCCCGCCAGCACAACAAGCATGCGTTGCCAGGGGGCACGTACGGCAAAGGATTCTGCCTGGGTAAATCCATCTGGCAATTCAGCGCCTGGAGATTCGCCAACTAACTGGACATATCCGCCCAGAGGAAAGGCAGAAATGCGGTACTCTGTTTTGCCGCGTTTCAGTCCCACAAGTCTGGTCCCGAAACCCAGAGAAAAAACACTGACCCCCATGCCAAAGGCCCTGGCTATAAGAAAATGACCAAGTTCATGAAAAAAAATAAGTCCGCCTAAGACCAGAATAACGGCCAGAAAACTCAGCATTGGCCCTCCTTTATCATATGTGCTGCCTGACAGCGGGCCAGGGCGTCCAGGTCAAGAATGGCGTGGACATCTTCCACGGAAACAGTCTGGTGCATGTCCAATACATGCGCAATGAGTCGGGCTAGGCCAGGAAATGAGAGCTGGTGATCTAAAAAAGCCTGGACCGCAATTTCATTGACCGCATTGAGCACTACCGTGTGGCTGGGGCTGGCTTCCAGGGCCTGACGGGCCAGGGCCAGACAGGGAAAGCGCTCGGTATCCGGGCTGGCGAAGGTGAGGGACGCGATGCTGGCCAGATCAAGACGCGGCAAGCCAAGGTGCAGACGCCGGGGATAGCCCAGGCAATAGGCAATGGGGATTTCCATGTCCGGGACGCCCAGGTGTGCCAGTTGGGAGCCATCGCTGTATTCAACCAGGGAATGAATGATGGACTGCGGATGCACCAGAACATCCACGGTCTGAGGCAGCATACCATATAAATGCACGGCCTCGATGATTTCCAGACCTTTGTTCATCATGGTTGCAGAATCAATGGAAATTTTAGCGCCCATAGACCAGTTGGGATGGGCCAGGGCCTGGGCTGGCGTGGCTTTTTCTATTTCCGCCAAAGATTTGGCACGAAACGGTCCCCCGGAAGCAGTGAGAATCAGACGTTCAATATGGGCGTCATGACCTCGCATGGCCTGAAACAAGGCGTTGTGCTCAGAATCCACAGGCAGAATGACAGCACCTGTGGCATGACAGATGCGTCGAAACAGATGGCCGGCCAAGACCAGGGCTTCTTTGTTGGCCAGGCAGATGATTTTTCCCGCCTGCGCTGCTGCCAGGGCTGGAATCAGCCCGGCTGCGCCAACCTGAGCAGCCAGGATAAGATCTGCTTCAGGCAGGCTGGCCAGGGCCTCGTACCCTGCTGCGCCTGTATATGTCTGAGGGTGATAGTCCGAGGGGAGTAGCAGGCGCAGACAGGCAGCTTTGTCTGCATCCAATACGCCTAGATAGGGCGGGCGTAATGCTATGGCCTGACGCGCCAGGAGCTCCATATTGCGGGCCCCAGCCAGAGCCACGACTGTAAATGCGTCTGGATTTTTGGCCAGCACGCGCAAGGCGCTGACCCCAATGGAGCCTGTGCTGCCCAAAAGAGAGATGCTGCGCGGGCCAGGGCGTTCAAAAAGAGCAGACGTGAGCGGAGAAATATAGCGCATGAGGTAATCAGGACAGCGGGAAAAAAGGATACACAGCTGCCAGGCCGCAATAAAGGGGCAGGGTAAAGAGCAGGCTGTCAATGCGGTCTAAAATGCCACCATGACCAGGCAGGGCGCGTCCAGAATCTTTGATGCCGCGCCATCGTTTCAGGGCAGATTCAAAAAAATCTCCTAACTGAGCAGCGATGTTTAAGGCTGCGCCCAGGGCCATAAAGGCTGGCCAGGATGCAGAGCCAAAGCTCAGGCCAAATCCTGTGCTGATCAGCATACACGCCAGCAATCCGCCCAGAGATCCTGCCCAGGTTTTTTTGGGGCTGATCGTGGGCCAGATTTTTGGGCCGCCGATATAACTGCCAGCATAATAGGCCCCTGTGTCAGTGGCAAAGGTGGCCAGCAGCACCAGGGCTATTTCCGGGGCCGTAAGGTGGCGGGCTAAGCGGAGCATGAATGGTAAATAGAGCAATCCGAACAGAAGCACCTGGCTGGTCCAGAAGGTTTCTTCTGTTTGTTCATGTTTGTAGGTGCTCAAAAAAGCCAGGGCTGCCAGCATCATGGCGCTACAGGCCAAAGCTCCGGAAGACCAGCTTAAAGGGGCCCAGATCATGGCTGCGCCAAAAAAAAGTCCGCTTAATTTCCAGATCTGGTTCCGCCCTTCCGGCCAGAACATGGCATAAAATTCCAACAATCCAAGCCCTGCAACACCAGTAATAGCCAGACTTAAAAAAGGGTCGCCATGAAAAACCGCCCAGGCTAAAACAGGGAGTAAAACCAAGGAAGTGGCAATGCGTTTATGATG
>JAAYGZ010000318.1 GCA_012727515.1 Desulfovibrionales bacterium | reverse complement strand
GGCATAGACCTTGATGCCCTGCGCCGGAAAGCAGCCAGCCAGGGACATGACCAGGCCCTTGCACTTTCAGATGCAGAAGCGCTGAACCTTATTTTTATGGATACCATAAGTACCCAGTCCACCACAACAGACCTGGCCGGCCGTGGTGTTGGACTTGCCGCTGTCTATCATGATACCCAGAAACTGGGTGGCCAGATCCGGGTCAGTACCAAGGCTGGTCAAGGCACCACCTTTCACTTTATCCTCCCCCATCTTGAGCAAGGAGACCAGGAAAATGAACGAGTCAGTTTCTAAACTCAGCCGGGTTATGGACTCAGCCCTGGAACAGGGCTGCACCTATCTGGAATCAGAATTTGATCTGCACACCTCATGCCTGCCCCCGCAGCACGGAGAAATTGACACACTGTTACTGCGCGAATTAACAGCCATTGTGGGCATTGGTGGAACTATTGATCTTTATGTTGCTTTTAGCTTTGAAGAGACACTTATTCAGGCTCTGTACGAACGCATGACCGAAGGCATGGCTATTGGCCCGGAAGAAGAGGAAGAATTAAAACAGGCAACTGCCGGAGAAATCGTTAATATTATTGTGGGACATTGTACCACTGATTTGCAGAACATGGACTCTCAGGCCATTCCCATTACCCCGCCCACAGTGCTGAACCTGATGAAAATAGTGCCTCGCCTGAAGAATGCAATTTTCCATCTTCGCTCTGTATCTACCTCCTGCGGAACCATGAATGTCTATCTGATTGGGCCCAGAGAACTTTTTTCAAATAGTCTTGATTATATAGCGTAAGAATGAGAATGAGTATGAACCAAAGTAATATTCGTATCTTAGTTGTGGATGACTCGCCCATTACTGTGCGTAAGCTCAGTATGATGCTCACTGGACTTGGCTACAGCATTGCAGCTACAGCTGCCAGCGGTCAGGAGGCCATTGAACAGTACCGAAAGTGCACACCAGATATAGTGACCATGGATATTACCATGCCCACTATGAATGGAATAGAAGCTACCAGGGAAATTATCCACGAATTTCCTGATGCCAGAATTATTATGGTCACCTCTTTGGGGCAGGAAAAAATGGTTCTTGATGCCTTAAAAGCCGGTGCCAAAGGCTATGTGATCAAACCTTTTAAAGAGGCAAAAATTTCAGAAGCAATTCACAAGGTATGCTCCTGAAACAACGTGATTGCTTCTCCCATGACGGCTCATGCAGCAAATCTGTTCCGCCATGTGTGCCATGAGCGTCTTAGTTGCTGCCCTCAAAAGCCAGATCCATGAGATAGCGGTACAGTCCACCGAAATCACGGGGTGTACGGCCCAGCACAGCCTGCCAGACCTCATTTGATTCCATGCAGAAATAGAGCTGACGATCCAGCCCGCCCTGGCGCAGACCTTGAACCAGAAACCGGAACTGCTGCACTCGTAAGGGTCGCAGCAGGCGCTGTTTGCCATCCAGACCAGTGATAAATTCACCATAAATATAGCTGGACTGGGGAAAATTCTGGGCAATATGGCGTTTGAGATCAGGCATGTGCCGAAACGAGCCAAGGCTCACATAGGCAATATCCCCTGGGGTCAGGTAATCAAAAATCATTTCAATGGTCCGTGCATACCCTGCTTCCCAGCCAGGAAACAAGATAATTGGATCAAAATGCAGGCAAACCCGAAACCCGGCCTGAGCACAGGTGCGTGCAGCGCGCAGGCGCTCTTCTAATGTAGCGCACTGGCCCTGTTCTTCGCGAGCAGAAATTTCCGGAGCATTCATGGACCAGGCCGGCAAAACACGGGTTGGGTCGTGTGCTGCCTCCATCCAGGACAAATCCACAACCTTGGATTTAAGTTCCAGACAAACCTGTGGATAGGCGCGTAAAAATCCAACCAGATCGCGGCTATAACCTGTCAACGGCTCCAGCACCAGCGAATCGGTAAATTCCCCTGTGCCCATACGAAAGCGTTGTCGGGAATTTTCAGTAAATGTTCGCTCCAACTCCTGCCACAGGTCGTCTTGATTGGCCCAGACTTTAAGCACCCGATCCTGAAAATATGCCTGTAAAATGCAGTAGGAACAGCGCAACGGGCAGTTTTCACCAATATGAATAATCTGATATCCACAGCACTGGTAATGACTGGTGCCAGGACAGGGACGTACAAAACGGCCCTTGTACTGCTTCAGGTATAAAACAGCTTCCTGAACATATCCTGGCTCCAGATGCTCGCCATCAGCCAGAATATCCCACTGCGCCTGGGGCAGGCGCTCACGCACCCTGTGCGCCATGGGCGAGGCACTCACTGCTGCGTCCACTGCAACCCGGGCAATACCCTGAAGATACTCTGGCAGCATCACGCCTCCTTGCCAGGCCAGAATGCAGCCCAATCAGCATGTTCAGCCATGCGCACCAGTTCTGCCACGGCCTGCTGCACCTCTGCGGGGCTGCGAACCCGTGCAGCAAGCTCCACACTGTCAGACTCAAACTGGTCAGGCTGGACCATGCGCCAGCGTGTGCCGGCAGCAAGAACACGGGCTGTGTCTGTGGCTCGCTGCTCCAGGCGGGTCAGCTCTGGATAGCGCAGGGCGCGGACACGGGCTGCAATGCGGGCCATGGCATCTTTGGGAGAAAGATTGGCCTGCACACTATCCATAACATCTGCGCGTGCCAGCACCTGGGCCACGTCACATCCATCTCGTACATGCACTTCATGAATCCAGGTCAGAACCTGAACAATCAGCCCCCTGGACCAGGACAGCGTCTGGAATATGGCTTCCACAGCCTGAAGATCATGAGCGTCCCATAAACGCAGAATATCCGCGCAAACCAGAGGCAAGGCTCCGCCAGCCAGATAGGTATCCCAGTGTGCGGGCAAAGCCAGCCAGGCCAGAGCCTGCTTTGCTGGCCTGGAATGCGGCACAAGCCCCAATACCTGCATCACTGCATCTATGTGGGATGCATCGTGCTGAGCAAAAAAACGCAGCGCCCGCACCTTGTCTGCATCCAGGCTTAAACGGTGTATATTGGCATGGATATAGAGCATGGCCTTGTCCTGGGCAGAACACGAGCCAATGTTCAGCCCATACACATCCTGGCCTTGTTCGCTCAGCCATGCCACGCGCGCTGCGCCATCTACCAGCAGTGGGCGTGGGCCACTGGCGTCAACAAGGACCGGACTGAGTTGGCCCACATGAGCTAAGCTGCGACACACAGCATCATTTTTGTGTGGCCACAAAAGCCACGGCCCGGAACAATCAATATCTTGTGCAGGAACGCGCACCACAGGCCAGCGCTGATCTCTGGTCATTGTTCCCCACCACGTATTCTCAAACATTTTTAGCTCCATAGAAAGGACAACTCCTGCGCCCCAACATTGAGGCGGCCTTGACAACTTCCGTTTTCGCTCCCTATAGGTGTACCGCTTGAAAAAAGACACAAGGCTGTGATATCCTTGATGAGCGCTTCAGACTGCGAAACTGTGGACAGTTGTCCAATTTGATCTCTTTTGCAAGAACATTTCTTGTCTCTCACGGGCGTTTGAAATTGTTTTTATACCTTGTAGCTGTAGAGCTGCGTAATACTTTGCATGAGGGGGCTATATGCAGGATGTACTACAAAAACAGAGAACTTTTGCCCTGATAGGGCATGGCGGAACCGGCAAGACCTCTGTCGCGGAAATGCTGCTTTTCGCCGCTGGTTCCATTTCCAGACTTGGTAAAATTGAAGATGGCACAAGCACGCTTGACTACGAGCCGGAAGAAATCAAGCGCCGGGGCAGCATTCAGCCCGGATTTGCCCATTTTACCTGGAAAAAAAATGATGCGTTTCTCATAGATGCGCCAGGTGATAACAACTTCACCGGTGATCTGCCTTTTCTCATGCAGGGTGCAGATAATGTTGTCCTGGTCATAGATGCCATTGATGGCGTCAAGCCCCTGACCAAAAAAATCTGGTCTGAAGCCACCAAGGCAGAACTTCCGGCCATGGTCTTTATAAATAAAATGGACCGTGAACGAGCGGACTTCCAGATGGCCTATCAGGGCCTGTCTGACATACTGGGCATCAGGCCTGTCCTGCTGTACCTGCCCATTGGCAGCGAAGCCCAATTCAGCGGGGTTATCGATATTCTGGCTGAAAAAGCATATTCTTTTGCTGAAAATGGTGAACTCACGCCCATGGATATGCCTGCGGACCTGGCAGATGAGGTCACTTCTGCCCGCGAAGTTGCCATTGAGAACATTGCTGAAAGCAGTGAAGAATTGATGGAAAAATACCTGGAAGAAGGATCATTGACTGATGAGGAAATTGTCACTGGCCTGCGCCTTGGTATTGCAAGCCGCAGCCTTGTTCCTGTTTGCGCTGGCGCAGCCATCCAGAACAAGGGCGCTGTGCCACTCATGGAAATCATGCAGCAGTACATGGTCTCTCCTCTTGATCATGCGGCCTGGACAGATGTGAATGGCGAACAGCGCTCATCCAGCCCGGACCAGCCTTTTGCGGCCTTTGTGTTCAAAACCCTGGCTGATCCTTTTGCAGGCCAGTTATCCATTTTGCGAGTCCTGTCTGGCGTTATTACTGCGGACATGACCGTGCACAATGCCGTTACAGAAGAAAAAGAAAAGATCGGGCAAATTTTATTCATGGAAGGCAAAAAACAGACTCCATGCAAGCGCGAACTTGGCCCCGGAGCCATTGTGGCTGTGGCCAAACTGAAAAATACAGCCACCGGCAATACCTTGTGCGCGGAAAAATCACTGTTTACCCTGCAAAAACCAGTTCTGAGCCCTTCAATTATTTCCTATGCCCTGGCCGCAGCGGAAAAAGGCGAGGAAGACAAGGTTTTTGCCGCAGTGCAAAAGCTCCTGGAAGAAGATATCAACCTGCACCTGGTGCGCAATGACGACACCGGCGACATGCTTTTGTCCGGCATGGGGCAGTTACATATTGAGCTGGCCGTGGAAAAGGCCAAACGCCGCTACAAGACAAATATCATCTTAAAAACTCCTAAAATCCCATACCGCGAGACAATTAAAGGCAAGGCCCAGGTTCAGGGACGACACAAAAAACAGTCAGGCGGGCGCGGTCAGTTTGGCGATTGCTGGATCCGTATGGAGCCTAATCCCCGTGGATCTGGCTATGAGTTTCTGGATGAAATTGTGGGTGGCTCTATTCCTCGCAACTATATTCCTGCTGTGGACAAGGGCATTCAGGAAGCTGCCATCAAGGGTTTTCTGGCTGGCTATCCCATGGTTGACTTCAAGGTGGCTGTCTATGATGGCTCGTACCATACAGTTGATTCATCGGAAATGGCCTTTAAAATTGCTGGCTCCCTGGCCTTTAAAAAGGCCGTTGAAGCCTGCAATCCCGTGCTCCTGGAGCCCATCATGCTGGCCTCTGTGTTTATCCCTGATGAATTCATGGGCGATGTGATCGGCGATCTTTCCAGCCGCCGGGGCCGCGTGCTTGGTTCTGATTCTCAGGGCGGGGTCACGGAAATCAAAGCCCATGTGCCCATGGCTGAAATGATGAAATATGCCCCTGACCTGCGCTCCATGACCGGGGGCCAGGGCACCTTTACCATGGAATTTGCCCTGTACGAAGAATGCCCGGCCAATATCACGGAACAGGTTATTGCTGAGAGCAGAAAAGAAGAAGAATAAACCAGCGTTGTTGCCATTACAAGGCCGCCTCTGGCGGCCTTTTTTATGATCAGCTTTATTAGACGCACAAAATAAAGAACCAAAAAAATTTACTCTACCCTCTAACGTGTGGAGACCCTATGTCCGAATCATTAGTAACATTGACCCCCCTCGGTGGCCTGGGCGAAATTGGCATGAACTGTATGGCCCTGGAAACTGAAACAAGCATGATTCTGGTGGACTGTGGGCTTATGTTTCCTGATGTTATTCTGTATGGCGTGGACGTGGTTATTCCGCGCATGGATTTTATCATTGAACGTAAACACAAGCTCAAGGGTATCGTGCTCACCCACGGCCATGAAGACCATATCGGGGCCTTGGCCTGGCTTGTGCCGGCCCTGGACAATGTGCCGTTGTATGGCTCTGAATTCACCCTGCGTCTGGCCCTTAAACGCCTGCAGGAACGCGCCCTGGAATCTCGCGTTACCGTGCACCCTGTTCAAGGCCGGGAGCGTGTTCAGCTTGGAGATTTTGGCATCACGTTTATCCCGGTCTGCCACAGCATTATTGAAGGTTTTGGCCTGGGCATTGAAACTCCGGCAGGCCGCATGGTCCATACAGGAGATTTTAAGATTGATCGCCATCCCCTTGATGGACATGCCACAGACCTGGAAGCCTTTGGTGAATTTTCCGGGCCAGGCGCGATGCTGCTCATGTCTGACTCAACCAATGTGGAGCGCGAGGGTTACTCGCTTACAGAACGCGAAATCATGGCAACCCTGGATGAGGTTTTTACCGCTGCCCAGGGCCGTATCCTGGTCACGCTTTTTGCGACTCATATCCAGCGCATTCAGGAAATTTTTGATCTTGCGGCCAAACACGGGCGCAAAGTAGCCTTTACCGGGCGCAGCCTGATCACCAATATCGAAGTGGCAAAAGACTTGGGCCACCTGCATTTTAATCAGGCAAACTCCTGCGACATGGAAGAACTGGCCTATCTGGATGATCGCAGAACTGTCATCCTGCTGACCGGCTCCCAGGGCGAGCCATTGTCTGCCCTGAGCCGGGTTGCTCGTGGCGAACACCGCCAGATAACTATCCATGCCGGAGACACCGTGATCATGTCCTCGCGGTTTATCCCAGGCAATACCCGCGCCATTACCAAGGTCATTAACGACCTTTATCGCCATGGAGCCACGGTGTTGTACGAACGGGTCCAGGCCATCCATGCGTCAGGACACGCCCATCAGGAAGAACTGAAAATCATGCTGGACACTGTGCGCCCCAAGTTCTTCATCCCTGTGCACGGAGAATATCGCCACCTGTTTAAGCATGTGGAACTGGCCATTGCCCAGGGCATTGCGCCTGAACGCGCCCTGATCCTGGAAAATGGCCAGCCCATCAGTTTTACAGCCACTGGCATCCGCCTGGAAGAAGCAGTCTATGCCGAGTCTATTTTAGTAGATGGCAAAGGCGTTGGCGATGTGGGGCAAAGCGTACTCAAGGAACGACAAATTTTAGGCGGCGAAGGGCTGGTCATCGTGCTTCTGGTTCAGGATGAGTACGGAACCATTGTTTTTGGCCCCACCATTGAATCCAAGGGATTTATTTTTGAACAGCATTTTGCCCATGTGCTTGAAGATGCCAAATGCATCATCCTTGACATTATTGAAGGCAACCCGCACGGCCCGGCCTACAAGCTGGAAGAACGTATCCGCTCTTCCTTGCGGCGCTTTTTTCGCAAGGTGCTGGACCGCGACCCCATTGTCATCCCTTTGGTGGTGCAGATCTAGCCTCTACTTTTTTCTTGCTTTGCGCGTCACTCTTGCGTAGCAAACGCAGTTTCCATTCACTCCACACGCTCGCGTCCTCATGGTTGGGCTGTTGTTGGCCTCTGGCGGGCGGAGGAAAAAACCACGGAGATTTCTATGGCTTATGTAACTATGAAGCAGATGCTGGAAACCGGAGTACATTTCGGTCACCAGACCCGGCGCTGGAATCCCAAAATGCGTCCTTATATTTTTGGCGCACGCAAGGGCATTCACATCATTGACCTGCAGCAAACAGTTAAAATGTACCGCAAGGCGCATGATTTCATCGCAGACACTGTTGCCAATGGCGGAAAAATTATTTTTGTCGGCACCAAGCGCCAGGCCCAGGATGTCATCAAGGCCGAAGCAGAACGCTGCGGCATGTTTTATGTTACCAACCGCTGGCTGGGTGGCACTCTGACCAATTATCAGACTATCCGCACCAGTATTACCCGGCTCAAAAAACTGGAATCCATGTTTGATGATGGTTCAGTCAATCGCTTTCTGAAAAAAGAAATCGTTGGCATGGAACGCGAAGTTACCAAGCTCAACCTGACCCTGGGCGGCATCAAGGATATGGAAGAACCACCCGCAGCAGCATTTATTATTGATCCACACCGCGAAGATATCGCGGTCAAGGAATGCTGCAAACTGGGCATTCCTATTGTTGCTGTGGTGGACACCAACTGTGACCCGGACATGATCGACTATGTTATTCCGGGCAATGATGATGCTATCCGCGCCATCAAACTTTTTGCCGGCGCCATGGCTGATGCCTGTGCCGAAGGCGTGGCCAGAGCCAAAGACACCATTCCGCAACCCAAGACAGATAAGGTTCCCCAGGTTGAACTGCCTGTAACTGCCTCGGATTTTGAATCCGAAGGCAACGCTACTGAAGAAGAGGGCTATTAAGATGAGTATTACCGCTGCTATGGTGAAGGATCTGCGCGAGCGCACTGGCGTGGGCATGATGGATTGTAAAAAAGCACTCAGCGAATGTGGTGGCGATGAAGAAAAAGCCATTGCATGGTTGCGTGAAAAAGGTCTGTCCAAGGCCGCTAAAAAAGCCGGACGCGCAACTGCTGAAGGCCTGATCAGCATCTATGTGGCTCCTGATGGCAAATCCGCTGCCATGAGCGAATTAAATTGCGAAACTGATTTTGTGGCTAAAAATGAAGAATTCATTGCCTTGGCTGAAGGCCTGGCCAAAAAGGCCGTGGAACTCAAGGTTTCCTCTGTGGATGCCTTGCCTGCCGAGGTGACTGACCTGACCGGACTTATTGGCAAAATCGGTGAAAATATGCAGGTTGGCCAGCTGGCCTATGTGGAATTGCAGGGTCAAGGAATAATCGGCACCTATGTGCATTCCAATAAAAAACTGGGCGTGCTGGTGGAACTCACAGGCGAAGCCACTGCTGAAATGGCGAAGGATATTGCCATGCAGGTTGCGGCAGCCAATCCCATTTGCGTAACCTCAGAGCAAATTCCGGCAGATACCCTGGCCAAGGAAAAAGAGATCTATCTCAACCAGGCCAAGGAAGAAGGCAAGCCAGCTCAGATTGCTGAAAAAATTGTCGAAGGCCGTATCCGCAAGTACTATCAGGAAGTCTGCCTGCGTGAACAGGTTTTCATTAAGGACGATAAAAAACCATTAAGGATCTGCTGGGCAAAAATGCCGACATAGCCCGGTTTTTCCGCTTTGCTGTTGGTGCATAGCCAAAGGGCCGCAAGGCCCTTTTTTTTGGCCCGATTTCCTGCACAGCGCCAATGTTGCGCGGGGCAGATGAAATGGGTATAGGCTCCCCGGAGATGGTGCCAGGTGCCTGAAAACAAGACCCATCCACTCATTTTACCAAAAGAGGTTGTTGCATGGAAAAGCTCCGCTATCACCGCGTTATGCTTAAACTGAGCGGCGAGGCCCTGGCCGGAAGTCAAGGCTTTGGCATTGATCCGCACACCATCCAATCGATCAGCCGGGAACTGGCAGAAGTTGCGTCCATGGGTGTGCAACTCAGCCTGGTTATCGGGGGCGGCAATATTTTTCGCGGGGTATCTGTATCCGCCAAGGGCATGGACCGGGCCTCAGCCGATTACATGGGTATGCTGGCCACTGTCATGAACGCTCTGGCCGTGCAGGATGCTCTGGAAAAAGAAAATATCTCGACCCGGGTTATGACCGCCATTACCATGACAGAAGTGGCTGAACCATATATTCGCCGCCGCGCCATCCGACATCTGGAAAAAGGGCGGGTCGTTATCTGTGCTGCCGGCACAGGCATTCCCTATTTTACGACAGACACTGCCGCTGTGCTGCGCGCCATGGAACTCAAATGCGCGGCCATTCTCAAGGCCACCCGCGTTTGTGGCGTTTATGACAAAGATCCGGAAAAACACGCGGATGCGGTCATGTATTCCCGGCTCACCTATCTGGATGTTTTGCAGCAGCGCCTGCGGGTTATGGATTCAGCAGCCATTTCCCTGTGCATGGACAATAAATTACCTATCGGGGTGTTCAACCTCTTTGTGCCCGGCAACATCAAGCGTGTGGTCACGGGCGAAAGTGTCGGAACCATTATTCAAGGAGATGAAGCATGGACAAGCAAATAGCTGATTGTAAAACCAGAATGCAAAAAAGCATTGAAAATTTGAGCAAAGAATTTTCCAAACTGCGCACTGGCCGCGCCTCCACTGCCCTGGTCGATTCTATCCGGGTTGACTATTACGGCACGCCAACGCCCCTTAATCAGGTTGCCTCTGTTTCTATCCCGGACAGCCGCACTATCTCCATTGCGCCCTGGGATCGCAGCGCATTCACCAGCATTGAAAAAGCAATCATGAAGTCAGATCTGGGCCTGACTCCTATTAATGATGGTCGCTCCATCCGTATCAATATCCCCCCGCTGACAGAGGAACGCCGCAAGGATTTGGTCAAAATGGCCAAAAAATACACAGAAGATGCCAAGGTGGCCATTCGCAATGTGCGCCGGGACATGAACGAAGAATTCAAAAAACTCCAGGCAGCCAAGGAAATCAGCGAAGATGAACAGCATCGCGCTCAGGAAGAAATACAGAAAATAACCGACAACTTTGTGAAAAAGGCTGACACGGTCTTTGCGGAAAAAGAAAAAGAAATCATGGAGATATAGCTCAAAAATGGTTTCTGATCTCAAACACCTGGCCATCATCATGGATGGCAATGGACGCTGGGCACGGGCCAGGGGCCTGGATCGCAGTGCCGGTCACAAGGCCGGCACAGAAACAGCCCGGGAGATTGTTACGGAATGCCGGACTCTGGGCATTCCTGTGCTCACGCTCTATACATTTTCCACAGAAAACTGGAGCCGCCCGACCCAGGAGATCAACTTCCTCTTTACCCTGCTTAAAGACTTTCTGAGTGCTGAACTGCCCTCATTGGTAGAACAGTCCATTCGCCTGGTCGTCTTGGGTGAGCTTGACGGCCTGCCCCTGCCCACACGCCAGGTCGTGCGCCATGCCATGGCAAAAACAGCCTCGTGTTCTGCCATGACCCTGAACCTGGCCCTTAATTATTCAGGAAGACAGGAAATTCTGCGCGCGTGCCAGTCTTTGATCCGCGCCGGGGCAGGTGCTGACGATATTACGGAAGCTCGCTTTCGTGCCCACCTGTACACCGCTGACATGCCTGATCCTGACCTGATCATCCGCACCAGTGGCGAGATGCGCCTGAGCAATTATCTGCTTTTTCAAAGCGCCTATAGTGAGCTTTATTTTACAGACATCCCGTGGCCAGACTTTCATCCCCGGCACCTGCATACGGCCCTGGATGATTTTCAGCATCGCCAGCGCCGCTTTGGAAGCACAGGAGACGTGGCATGAGTACAAGCTCTCATCATAAACGCATTGCCACTTCCTTGGTTTTACTCCCTGTTTTAGCCTGGGCGGTTTTTCATGGCGACCCTTTTTTAAGCCTGGCTATTACTGGTGTTGCAGGGCTTGGGTTGTGGGAATTTTATGCCATGTTCTGGCCGGAAGGGCGGAACCAGATCTGGAAACTAAGCGGACTTCTTTTTGGCGCAGCCATGATCTGGGCCCCTTTAAGCTGGTCTTCCGGAGCTTTGGCCTGTAGCGCCATGATGCTGGCAGCCCTGGCTTTTTTG
>JAAYGZ010000317.1 GCA_012727515.1 Desulfovibrionales bacterium | reverse complement strand
GTACAAAAGCCCGTCATGGTGAGACCCGTACAAAAACCCGTCATCACGAGACCTGCCAGCGCTTTAACCCCGTCATTGCGAGACCTGCGAAGCAGGGCGAAGACCTGTACCCGCCAGGGTGAATCTCGTCCGCATGGCCTGCTGCCTCTATTCCCGTCATGTACAGACCCTCCCTGGTGTCAAACAAAACGCCCCTGCACCACAGGACTGTCATTCATATACCTCTTGCGGATACGTGCTGTTTATTGCAGCATTCTGCATGCAGGGCGCATGGGCGTTCTGTCTATCGTATGACCTTCAGGATTTGATTATGGACGCTGTTTTTTTTCGTGCCTTGTGTCAGGAAATGCCAGAGCAGATACGTGGTCTGCGCATTGAAAAAGTTTTTGCGCCAGCCCCGCATCTCTGGACCATCAGCGTGGGCCGGGCAGGGTTTCTTGTGCTCCACACGGGCAGGCCTGTGCCCTTTCTTATGCTGACCTCGCATAAACCTGAAAACCCACCCAGACCAGGTGGCCAGGCCATGGGTTTGCGTGCTCGTGTCCGGGAGCGGCGCATTCTTGATCTGCGTCTGCACTGGCCCAAGCGGCAAGTGGCCCTGGAATTATCGCCTGGCCCAGGGCGCTGGCTTGTGCTTGGCCTGGATCAGGCTCCAGCTCTGGTGGAGGAACTAGCACCAGATTTTGGATGTGCCCCGTCCTGGCCTGATGTGCATACAATCGTGCGCCAGGAGCATATCTGGCAGGAGTTTCCGCACATTACTCCGCCTGTTCGCCGGATTCTGGCTCGCCTGGACCCAGCCAGAGCCACGGCCTGGCTCAAGCGTTTGCAGTCTGACGACCTCCGGGAATTTTACGTTGTGCGCGATCACAAGGGCCAGCTCCAGGCCAGGCTATGGCCGGAAGGCACGGAATCCAGGGCCGTTGCATCAGCGCTGGAAGCCGCAGAGCAGGCCTATGGCCCGCTGGTGGCGCGGCTGACACAACGCCATGAAGACAAAGATCAGAGCGCCAAAGAGCGCAAGCGCCTGGATCGAACCATAGCGCGGCTGGAGTCTGACCGCGCTGGCCTGGAAGCCATGATTGCAGGTGGAGCAGAAGGACGCTGGCTGTGTGCGGCTCTGCACGGCCTGGATAAGCACGCCCGCCAGGCAGCAGTGCAGGTTTCTACAGATGACGGAGAACTGGTTGAACTGAAGCTGCGCCCTGAATGGACTGTGCTTGAAAATATGCAGCATCGTTTTGCGCGCGCAGCCAAGGGTCAGCGTGGTCTGCCTGTGGTGGAAGCACGTATGGATGCTCTGCGCCAGCAACGTGCGGCCCTGGATGCTGGCCCTATGCAGCCTTTTCAGAAAGAAGGCGGATCACCTCCGGCCATAACTGCGGCCCGACCTGTCGCACCTCTGGCCCTGCCGGCACGTTTTCAGCACATTAAGGTCAGTATTTTTTGTTCCACAGATGGCTTTATGGTCCTTAAAGGGCGGAGCGCGGAAGCCAATCGTCAGCTGGTCCAGGCGGCCAGGCCCTTTGATTACTGGCTGCACGCCAAAGACGTGGCAGGGGCGCATGTCTTGATTTTGCGTGACCATGCAACGCATCATGTCCCGGAAGCAACCATGCTGGAAGCAGCCTGCCTGGCAGCCTTGTCCAGCCATTTGCGTCAGGCAGACCGCGGCGATGTGTTACTCTGCCTGGCCAAAGATGTACGGTCGATAAAAGGAGCGGCAGCAGGGCAGGTGCGTGTGGACAGTATTGAGCGTGTTCTGCGGCCTCAGATTGATCCCGGCCTGGAAGAACGCCTGCGCATACCCGTACCACAGAAAACATAAGGCTGGTGCCAGGGCATTGTCAGCAGGCTTTGACCAGGACCTGTCTTTGACGTGTTCTGCAGAGTTTTCGGCCCTGATCTTCAGGATATGCTGATTAAACCGAAATTTGTCATTGCGACCGCGAGGAATCGAAGCGGGAAGCGCTGCGCTAATCCAGAATTACTGATTGAGCAATACGTTACAGATTGCCGCGTCCTGCCGCACTCCGTTCGCAGTCCTCGCAATGACTGAATTAATCAGCGCCTCCTTTACATCTCAGGTTCAACTATTTATGCCCAGGCCGGCGTAACAATGCCGCGGAGGTTTCTTATGTTGGTTGATAATCATGGTCGAAAAATCAGTTATGTACGCCTGAGTATTACAGATCGCTGCAATCTGCGCTGTTTGTATTGCCATCCGGAAGATGAGTGGGTCTTTATTCCCCATGAGCATATTCTGACCTATGAAGAGATGTTTGAACTCATTACCGTGGCCAGGCAGGCCGGAGTGGAAAAAGTACGCCTGACAGGCGGTGAGCCTTTTGCGCGGCGCAATTTCATTCCGTTTGCAGCGCGCGTGCATGACACATATCCTGATATGGACCTGCGTATCACCACCAATGGCACCATGCTGGAAAAAAATGTTGCCGAGCTGGTTGCGGCAGGCATCAGTTGCGTCAATGTTTCTCTGGATACCTTAAATCAGGAAAAATTTGCGCAGATCACTGGCGTGGATGCCTATGCACAGGTTCGGGCTGGCATTGATGCTGCCCTTGCTGGCGGGTTGCGGGTAAAAATAAATGTGGTTGCGCTTAAAGGCATAAATGATGATGAATTGCCCGCATTTGTGGATTTTGCCCGCATATATGGGCTGGATGTGCGCTTTATTGAATTTATGCCCATTGGTCAGACCTCGCGCTGGAGTCAGGATAATTACTGGTCAGCCGAAAAAATCATTGCCGCTGTTGAAACCTTAAACCCTTTGCATGAAGTACAGGCATCTTCACGCAACAGCGGGCCAGCCCGAATGTACGCCCTGCATGGCAGTGCCGGACGAATCGGGGTTATTTCTGCGGTCAGTCATCATTTTTGTGAAAGCTGCAACCGCTTTCGCATTACTTCTGATGGCAAACTGCGCACCTGTTTATTTTCTGACACAGAGTACGATGTGCGCAGTATTCTGCGCGATCCAGCCCATTCTGCTGAAGATATTCTGACTTTGTTCCACCGTGCCAACACAGAAAAACCTCTGGGCTACCACTTGCTGCGCGAGCGGAAACACGCTCCGGTCTGCAACAAGATCATGACATCTATTGGCGGGTAATGAGGCGCTGATCTCATCCTATGCGTGCTTCAGTTTAACCCCGTCCTGGCGAGGCCTGCCAACGCTTTAACCCCTTCATTGCGAGACCCATACAAAAACCCGTCATGTATAGACCCGCCAACGCTTTAAGCCCGTCATTGCGAGCGACCAACGGGAGCGAAGCAATCTCGTCCGCATGGCCTGCGCCCGTCCACTAAGATTGCCGCGTCGGGCTAAGGCCCTCCTCGCAATGACGCCCTTGGTTCCTTGCCATAACACCGGTGCAAGTGCCTCGCCCAACCCCGTCATCCGCGAAGCCCGTACAAAACCCCGTCATCACGAGACCTGCCAGCGCTTTAACCCCGTCATTGCGAGACCTGCGAAGCAGGGCGAAGACCTGTACCCGCCAGGGTGAATCTCGTCCG
>JAAYGZ010000002.1 GCA_012727515.1 Desulfovibrionales bacterium | reverse complement strand
GTTGAACTTAATCTGCCAGATGGCAGCCAAATCTCTGCGGTGGCTCCGGTTATCATTTCTGCCAGCAGGTCCACGGATATTCCTGCTTTCCACTCCGCCTGGCTTATGCATCGTTTGCGGGATGGCTACGCGGCCTGGCGCAATCCCTTTAACCAAACTGTACAGTATATCTCATTTTCACGGGCGCGAGTCATTGTCTTCTGGACCAAAGATCCAGCCCCATTGCTTCCTTACTTGCACGAGATTGCAGATATGGGTTTTAATTTTTACTTTCAGTTTACTCTCAATGATTATGTCCTGGAAAATTGGGAGCCACGAGTGCCCAGTGTAGAGCACCGTGTGGACACCATGGCTGAGTTATGCCGGCGTATTGGTCGAGACCGGATCATCTGGCGTTTTGATCCTCTCTTGCTTTCTAACAAGGTGACTGAGGATGTACTGGCGCAAAAAATTGAGCATATTGGCAACCTTGTAGCTCCTTACACTTCCAAGCTTGTTTTCAGCTTTGCGGATATTTCAACGTACAAAAAAGTGCGCAACAACTTGACTCATGCCGGGGTTAATTATCTGGAATTTGATTCAGGTTCCATGCGTTGTATGGCTGAACGTATTGTCCGGTTAAATACAAATTGGAAGCTGGAACTGGCTACCTGTGCTGAAGCTGGCAGCTTTGAGGATCTGGGTGTTCAGCATAATCGATGTATTGATGGGGAGCTTATGCTTCGACTTTTTCCTGATGATAAAAAATTGCGAAATTTCTTAATGTCTGTTCAGCGTCCTTTGATGCTCAATATGTCTGGGCTGGATTCACAGGGGCAGACTAAACTCAAGGATGTTGGACAGCGTAAGGAATGTGGATGTATTATTAGTAAAGATATTGGAGCGTATAATACCTGTGCCCATCTATGTACCTATTGTTACGCCAATATATCAGAAAAAGCAGTTGCGAAGAATTTTATCCATTACTCCCATGATAAAGTATGTATTGCCTAAAGATATATTGGTTTGTCTCATCATAATGAGCAGTAACATGAAAAATGTTGAGGAGCCACACCACAAGCAGATATGTTCCAGCCGGATTTCTGGTCAGAACATGGGCAGAAGAAGGAAAAATCTGAACTTTGTCTCATCTGGCACGAACGTCACTTCAGGTATGAAAAAAGAAAAACCCTGAATGAATCCAGGGTTTATTTAGGCAGTCTGGTGGGCCAACAAGGAATCGAACCTTGAACCTGCTGATTAAGAGTCAGATGCTCTACCAATTGAGCTATTGGCCCGCGCTGTGGAAAAGGCAGATAGGGAAGAAGAGGTGACTCGTCAAGAAATTTTTATCTGTATCAGGCGAAAAGATGCGGAAGAATCAAAAGGTGCGGGGGTTGTAGTTGATGAATGGGCAAGGTGTTTGGCCTGAATTGCGCCCGGAGCAGGTGGTTGGTGCGTAAAAAAGCCGGCTTTCCACAGAAAGCCGGCCCAGGTCAAAGCAAGGTGAATCTTTTAATGGAAGAACGGTAAGAAAGACATGAGAATAAACAGAGGCACAAGAATACCCACAGACCAGGCCATGTAACCGAAGAAGCTGGGCATCTTGATCCCGCCAGACTCAGCAATGGAGCGGACCATGAAGTTGGGGGCATTACCAATATAGGTATTGGCGCCCATGAACACGGAACCAGCGGAAATGGCCAGCAAGATTCCTGCGCCCTGATTCATCAGGTATTGTGGATCGCCACCCGCAGTATTGAAGAAGACCAGGTAGGTCGGAGCATTATCCAGGAAACTTGATAATCCGCCAGACAGCCAGAAATACATATTATAGATCGGCTCACCAGCTTCATTTTCAACCATCTTGATAATGGCACTCAGAGCACCTTCCTTGCCCGCACGCAAAATAGAAATTGCCGGAATCATGGAGACAAAAATTCCAGCAAAAATCTTGGCAACCTCCAAGATGGGCTCCCAATTAAATTCATTGAACTCACGGATAGTTGTGGGGGTAATCTTCAGGCTGACTCCTGCCAAAACAAGCAGCAGTACGTCACGGGCAATATTTTGATACTCCACATCCACCTGATAGATGGTCACAGCGCCTTCGGGCTTCCACAGGCCACTCATAAGCACGCCACTGACTACGCCGAGCAAAAGGAGCAGGTTCAGGCCTCCTTCCAGGCGCAATTTGTCATTGGGATCAGCATCAGGAGATTCGGGCTTGCCTTCTTTGGCAAAAAGATAGGTATCCAGACTAAAGTACACAATAAGCAGAATGGTTGCCAGAAAGACCATGGGTACGAACATATGAACGGTGGTCCAGAAAAAATCCACGCCTTTCAAAAAACCCAGGAACAGAGGCGGATCGCCCAAGGGGGTGAGACTGCCTCCGATATTGGCTACCAGAAAGATAAAAAAGACAATGGTATGCACTTTGTATTTACGATGCGAAATGGCCCGCATCAGAGGGCGGATAAGCAGCATGGCCGCGCCTGTGGTTCCCATCCAACTGGCCAGCAAGGTGCCGACAAGAATAAGCACGGTATTGACCACGGGCTTGCCCACCAAAGAGCCACGCAAACACACCCCGCCAGCAATGGTAAACAAGGAGAGTAAGAGAATGATGAAGGAAATATATTCAGTAAAAATAGTGTGGGACAGGGCATACAAAGCTAAATCAATGCCATAGGTCAGGGCGTAGGGCACAATAAAGGCCAGACCCCAGAACGCAGCAACCTTGCCAAAATGGTGGTGCCAGAAATGCGGTGCAGCCAAGGGCATAATGGCAATAGATAAAAGCATACAGGCAAAGGGTACGGCCCAGAGCACTCCGAGTTGCTTACCAATTTCTTCGGACTGGTGATGCAAGTCTCCGGAGGCCAGGGCCTCGGGAAGCAGGCCAAACACGCCAAGGCCGATGATTGCCAGGAAAAAAAACCAGACTACATGTTTTCGCATCCGTTGTTCTCCTTGTTTGGGCCGCATTCCATACGGCCTGTTTCATTGCCAGCTAGGGGCATTATGGACCATGCCCTGACACGACCTTGACCACAGCGTCGGACAGAGTGGTCAAATCTGCACAGTCCATGATCAGTGGAGGCATCAGATAGACCAAGCGTCCAAAGGGCCGCACCCAGACACCATGTGCGACAAATGCGGCCTGAATATCCGCCATTCGTACCGGATGACGCAGTTCAACCACGCCAATGGCTCCAAGTGTACGGACATCGGCTACATAGGGGAATTTGCGGCACGGGGCAAGACCATCAGCGAGATATGACTCTATTCTGATTGCATTGGTAGAGAAAGATGGAGCGCAGACAAGGCGCAAGGATGCCAAAGCCACGGCACAGGCCAGAGGATTGGCCATAAAAGTAGGGCCATGCATGAAAACACCAGGACTGCCCTGGCAAACTCCCTGGGCCACGCGCTCTGTGCTCAGGGTGGCGGCCAAGGTCATATAGCCCCCGGTCAGGGCTTTACCCAAACACAGTATGTCAGGGCTAACCCCTGCGTATTCACAGGCAAAAAGCTTGCCCGTGCGTCCAAAGCCAGTGGCAATTTCATCAGCAATAAAGAGCACATCAAATTCATCACACAATTCACGCACCCGTCGTACATAGTGTGGATGATAAAAATACATGCCCCCTGCGCCCTGGACCACAGGTTCCAGAATAATTGCAGCAATTTCCTGATGGTGCTGTTCCAGGATGGTGCGCATAGGCTCCATGTCTGCCTCGTCAAATTCTTCTCCAAATGTACACTTGGGCCTGGGTGCAAAAAAATGCCTGGGCAGGACATTGGAAAACAGATCGTGCATTCCGGTCACAGGGTCGCACACGCTCATGGCGGCAAAGGTGTCTCCATGATAGCCGCCCTGGATGGTCAGTAAGCGATTTTTTTGTGGCTGATCCTGACAAATCCAGAATTGATATGCCATTTTTATGGCCACTTCCACGGCCACAGACCCGGAATCAGACAAAAAAACTTTGGTCAGTGGAGCCGGAGTCATATCCACGAGCATACGGCAGAGCTCCACGGCTGGTTCATGGGTCAGCCCGCCAAACATGACATGGGCCATGCGTTCAAGCTGGGAGGCCAACGCAGCATTCAGTACGGGGTGATTATAGCCATGAATGGCGGCCCACCACGAAGACATGCCATCAATCAGTTCCTGGCCACTTGCCAGGCGTAAACGCACGCCTGCGGCAGAAACAACAGGATAGAC
>JAAYGZ010000316.1 GCA_012727515.1 Desulfovibrionales bacterium | reverse complement strand
GCCGCATACAAGCCTTCCAGAGTGGTGCGTCCGCGCTGATCTACCAGCACTCCCCCGCAGGAATAATGGGCTGCCGGCACCACAGGGATAGGTTCCCTGGTCATGTCCACGCCAATTTTTTTGCATTGCTGATAAATGGTCGGAAAACGCCTGCGCAGATTCTTGTCCACATAATTGGCTGCATCTAAAAACACACAGTCTTCACCGGTGATGAGCATTTCATCCACAATGGCCCTGGTGACAATATCTCGTGGCGCCAGTTCCATGCGTTCGTCATAGCGGCGCATAAACCGCTCGCCCTTGGCGTTCAGGAGTCGCGCACCTTCACCGCGCACAGCCTCGGAAATTAAGAATTTACGATCAGCCCGGTGAAAAAGAGATGTGGGATGAAACTGGATATACTCCGTATTCATGACTGTTGCTCCGGCCCGGTGTGCCATGGCCAGGCCAGAACCAATGGAGGCAGAGGAATTGGTGGTATGCTGAAAAATCTGTCCAAGTCCGCCAGTGCAGAGCACTGTAAAATCAGCCAGAATGGTGTTTGGCTCATTGGTTTCCGCATTAAACACATAAGCGCCCACGCATTGGTTGTTGAGCTGATAACGAAATTCCAGGCGCGTGGACTGATGCCGGGTGGCCAGCAGATCAATGGCTGTACGATCAACCAGCACCCGGATTTGTGGATGGGCCTGCACAGCCTGCATGAGCGCGTCCTGAATTGCCCGGCCCGTATAGTCCGCACAGGCCAGAATGCGTGCCATGCTGTGCCCGCCTTCCCTGGTCAGATACCAGTCTTTGTTTTCTGTCTGATTAAATGGCACAGGCGCTCGCTCAAACAAAATGCGCTCCACAGCCCCTGGGCCCTGCTCACACAAAAAGCGCACTGCTGGCTCATGATTATATTCCCAGCCAGCAATTTCTATGTCCCTGGCCAGGTTTTCCGGGCTGTCATCGTGACCCCGATAGACAATTCCACCCTGGGCCAGGGCTGTGTTGCCATTGTCCAGGGTTTTTCCGGAAGACAGCAAGGTCACTTCCCTGCCCTTGTCTGCCAGGCACAGGGCCGCAGTGCAGCCGGCAATGCCTGACCCAATGACCAGCACGTCTGTTTTTAAGCGAGTGGTTGGCATGATGCGTCCTACAATCAATATAAAATAATACTCAGCCACACACCGCGAGCATACGCTGCAAGGCCAGGCGAGCAGGAGCCGCAATGTCTTCGCTGACCAGGACCGGCGCCCCAGTATCCAGGGTCTGCAATGTATGCAGCAGCTTGGCCGGAGTGATTTTAGCCATGTTTGAGCACAGGGCTTTGCGCAAGGGGCGGATATCCTTGTCAGGATAACGCCGGGCAAGGCGCTGCACCAGATTATATTCTGTGCCGATAACCAGGTGCGCTCCTGCCTGTGCAGCAGCAGTCTGCTGAATAAGATAGGAGGTGGAGCCTGCTCCATCAGCCAGGTTGACCACGTCTGGCGCACATTCCGGATGAACCAGAATACGGGCCGCAGGATCTGCACTGCGCACAGCCTGTATGTGCGTGCTTTTAAATTTGGCATGTACTGCGCACAGGCCTGGCCACAAATAAAGTCGCGTGGCAGCATCTGCTGGTGCAACCCGCTCCCCGGCCTGACGCACATCCAGGACCCGTTGCTCACTTGCAGGCAGATCAAGAGCTTGTGCTGTATTGCGACCAAGATTGGCGTCAGGCAGAAACAAGACACCATCCCCCTGGCCCAAGGCCCAGGCCAGCATGGTTGCTGCATTGGCCGATGTGCAGACAGACCCGCCATACCGTCCGCAAAGAGCTTTAACTGCGGCCGGAGAATTGACATAGGTCAAGGGGATGATCCGCGCCCCTTCCTGGCGCAAACGCAGCAGCACGGCTTCCACAAGCTGCGGTGGGATCATGTTGGCCATCACACACCCGGCAGACAGATCAGGAAAATATACCTGCTGCCCGGGCCGGGTCAGAATAGCCGCTGTTTCAGCCATGAAATGCACACCGCAAAAAACAATATATTCAGCGTCAAGACCATTGATCTTACGAGCAAGTTCCAAAGAATCACCAAGAATATCCGCATGACAGACAATGTCATCAGACTCATAGTGATGGGCTAAAATGGCCAGTCTCTTTCCTGACGTATGCCTGATATGCTCAAGAGCAGAAGCGTGATTCACAATGTCTCCGAAACTGTAGAAGTCAGGCGCATGGAAAAATCTGCCACCACAGCAGAATGTGTAATTGCGCCAGTGGAAATATAGGTTGGTTGTAATCGGGCCAGGTCTGCAATGGTATCTAAGGTTACATTGCCGCTGATCTCGGTTTCTATCTCTGCCGGAACCAGGGCCAATGCCTGGGCCGCTATGGCTGGAGGCATATTATCAAGCATGATGCGCTCAGGCTTAAGGCTCACAGCCTCGCGCACATGGTCCAAGGTTCGGCACTCTATTTCCAGCGGAGGACACGGCGTATAGGTCGTGCGCAGGGCCTGCACAGCAGGGGTAATGCCTCCGGCCTGATCAATATGATTGTCTTTGAGCATGAGCATTTCTTCGAGATTGGCGCGGTGATTATACCCTCCGCCCATACGCACAGCGTATTTCTCCACATAGCGCAGCCCTGGTGTTGTTTTGCGGGTATCAAGCACGCGCACCCCAGTGCCTGCCACAGCCTGGACAAAACGCTGGGTCGCATTGGAAATGCCGGAAAGCCGACAGATAAAATTCATAATGACCCGTTCAGCTTTGAGCAGGGCTGGCGCTGGCCCAAGGATGCGCGCCACAGTGCGGCCCGTGGATACGTGCTCGCCATCATGGGCAAGCAGGGTCACGCTGCATGCAGCCCCAACGCCCAGGCGCTCCAGAACAAGGGCAATAAGGGGCAGGCCAGCAACCAGAGTGTCTTCCTTGGCCACAATGCTGGCTGCAAGCAATGAGTCAGAACGAAACAGTGCACAGGAGGTCAGATCCTGACCATCCTCTTCCAGGGCCAGGTCCACAAGACGATGCACCAGGGTCATGCGCCAGGAATCAAAAAAAGACGCAAACATGAAAAATCCTTTAGAGTAATGTTATCTAATACAAGAGAGAAGGCGCATCCGTAAAAAAGTAGAGGTCACGCATCAAGCATATGCATTCCAGGGAAATGTTGATTTATTCTGCCATCCTTGTTTGCATCTGTTGGATGTGGACGTACACTCAAAAGGAAAGAAGCTGAGGCCGAGCTTGTCGAG
>JAAYGZ010000315.1 GCA_012727515.1 Desulfovibrionales bacterium | reverse complement strand
GCAAGAATTAAACACAGCCATTTATCAGGAATTTCCTGATGTGCAGACTTTTGCCGAAGAATCAACATCATGGCCCATGGTCTCCAGGCCTGTTTATCTGGGTGGCCTGGGTTTTGGATTTAAGTGGAATATGGGCTGGATGAACGACACCCTGCGTTACATGGAGCTTGATCCTGTGTACCGCAAATATCACCATAATTTACTGACCTTTCTTTTGTGGTATGCCTATTCGGAAAATTTTGTCCTGCCCTTGTCCCATGATGAAGTAGTGTATGGAAAAAAAGCCCTGCTCTCTAAAATGCCGGGCGATTACTGGCAACAAATGGCCACCTTACGCGCCTTGCTTGGCTATATGTTTACTGTACCGGGCAAAAAACTTCTTTTTATGGGTGCAGAATTCGGCCAATGGAATGAATGGAACCATGACAAGGCCCTGGACTGGGAACTGCTCAATTTCCCAGCCCATGATGGCCTGAGGGCCTGGGTGCGCGATGTGAACCATGCGTATAAAAACTACCCGGCTCTCCATGAGCAGGACTTTTCCTCTGCTGGCTTTTGCTGGGAAAACTGTGATGACGCGGAGCAAAGCGTTCTCAGTTATTTTCGCACAGATGCAGCAGGGCACGCCATACTGGTTGTTTGTAATTTCACGCCCGTGATACGCGAAAACTATGCTGTTGGTGTGCCAACAGACGGAATCTGGCGTGAGATGCTTAATTCTGACAGTCATGTCTATGGAGGAAGCGGCATCGGCAATATGGGTGCTGTGCGTGCAGAACCCATTCCAGTCCATGACCGCCCCTATTCTGTAAACCTGCTTGTACCGCCTTTAAGCGTGATCATGTTTACCCAGGACACGTACCCACATGGTTAATAACTCAAGGCTGTGCGGTGTTTTACTGCATATCACATCACTGCCTTCGGCCCATGGTATGGGAGATTTCGGGCCACACGCCCATGCCTTTGCTGAATTCCTGGCTCAGGCAGGACAATCTGTATGGCAAATTCTCCCCCTGACCCCCATCAATTCTGGTGCTGGCAATTCCCCTTATAGCAGCTACTCTGCGTTTGCCGGAAATATCTTCTGTATCAGCCCGGATTACCTTGTCCTGGACGGCTTTCTCCGTGTAGAAGATGTGCAGAATCCACCCGGATTTCCAGAAGATCGCGTGGACTATGCTGCGGCCACGGCCTGGCGCAGATCATTGCTGGAACTGGCCTTTGACAACGCCTTGCCTCAGCTTCGTACAGATGCGCAATTTCAGACATTTTGCGAGCAGGAGCAATTCTGGCTGCATTCCTACGCCTTGTTCATGGCCCTGAAGCAAGAGCATCATGGGGCACCGTGGTATCAGTGGCCTGAATCCTTACGCCTGGCAGATAAAAAAGCCCTGGAATCAGCCGAAAACCGTCTGGGCTACTTCATTGTACAGGAAAAATTCTATCAATATCTCTTTGCCCGGCACTGGACCCGCCTGCGCCAGCACTGTGCGCATCATGGTATTTCCATACTGGGTGATGCCCCTATTTATGTCAGCCTGGACAGTGCTGATGTCTGGGCCAACCGCGATCTGTTTGCCCTGGACCCGGAAGGCCTGCCTGTTTTTTGTGCTGGCGCTCCGCCAGATTATTTTTCAGAAACAGGGCAGATGTGGGGCAATCCGGTCTATGACTGGGATCGCCTGGAGCAAAAAAACTTTGACTGGTGGATTACACGCCTGCGCCATGAACATAATCGCTATGACCTTGTGCGGTTGGACCATTTCCGGGGCTTTTGTGCATTCTGGCAGGTTCCGGCCTGTGAGCCTACTGCAGAAAATGGAGTCTGGATACCTGCCCCAGGCAAAAAACTTTTTTCCGCCGTGCAGCACGCTATTCCTGACCTGAATCTGGTGGCCGAGGATCTGGGCTTTATTACTGAGGATGTCAGGGAATTGATGGATCAGTTTGGATTTCCAGGCATGAAAATTCTGCACTTTGCCTTTTCCCCGGACATGGAACGCAATGCGTATATTCCGCACAATATCCCGCATAACAGCGTTGTTTTTACGGGAACTCACGACAATAATACAACGCGAGGCTGGTTTACTACCGAGGTGGATGGAGAAACCAGGCTGCGCCTTAACCGGTATGCTGGCCATGTAGTGACCCAGGACAACGCAGCCAGTACGCTTATTCGCCTGGCCCTGGGCTGCCCGGCACAGCTCGCCATTATCCCCATGCAGGATTATCTCAATTTAGATGAACACGGACGCATGAATATCCCAGGCATTGCTGAAGGCAACTGGAGCTGGCGTATGCGCACCGAGCACCTTACGCCTGTGCTTGGACAGGCCATGCGGATGTGGGCAAAGACCTATGGACGCGAGCCTCGGCAATAAACACCAGGGCTGCATGCAGACACAAAAAAACCCTGCCAGGCAGGGTTTTTTTGTACTTAAAGCAACGATTGACTATACACAGCCAGTAGGCTTGGGCAGGCCAGCCATCTTACATGCTCCCTTGCCAGGGCCAGAGGGGAACAGCTCGTAAATTTGTTTCAGTTTGAAACCAGTGGACTTGGACAGAATACGTACCATGGGAGCAATACCATTTTTCTTGTAGTAATCCTGCAGGAAGTCCAGAATCTGCTGGTGAGCGTCAGTAATCTCGGCGATACCTTCGCTGTCTTTAACAAAGTCAACCCATTCAGGGCACCAGTCTTCAAACTTCAACAAAAAGCCGTCTTCGTCGATTTCAAAATTTTTACCCTGGAATTCAATCTGTGCCATGCTCAATTCCTCCTTAGATGTTGGTCCTTCAGAATTTTTTCCTTTCGGAAAAAGCGTTTGCAAAGGTTCTTCCTATGGGGAAGCGTGATTTTTGTCAATCTGGTAGCCGCCCCATTACACTCAAGTCAACACAATGTGCAGCATATAGCAGAGTCAGGTCCATACTTCAACAGGAAAGACTCAGGTTTATGCGCACATATAGCTACTTGAAATCCCGTACAATTACCTGTTCTTTGCGCAACTTACACCAGGTTGGACGCTCCTCATCGCCAATGGGCCGCTGGTATGGAATAGCGATATTGCACACCCGCACTCCGTCAGCCATGGCCATAAACGGGCATCCCACGCATTTGCTTATTACTACAATCATTTTTTCTCCCCATCTCAGAGCAGATCCCTTCCTGGATCCGCATCCACGTGTTTTCAGAATAATCAATAATTCAGATATATGTCATGCCTGAACAAGGCTGATTACTCACTTTATGTGCGCCAGAGCCAGAATGCGATAGTATATTGATACCCAAGGCATTGCCCTGTTTCTCTTCGCTTACCTGCTAGCCATATGAACTTTTGAGCCTGTATCCTGGCCTGCCTGGCTATCAGCCTGAACGCACAACGCATTGTATCTTTGGTAACGCAGTATGTAATACAGAGCATACAAGCTCCAGCCCCAAGCGTCAAAACAAACCACCGCCCAGATAAAGCATAAATTCACCTTGCAGGTCACAGCGCCTTGGCTTAGGCAGCACGCCCATGCCCACCTACCATGCCCTTGCACTTTTTTCCGGCGGTCTGGATAGTATTCTGGCCGCTAAACTCATGCAGTCTTTAGGACACAACGTCTTGGGCCTGCATTTTAGCAGCCCGTTTTTTGGCCATCCCCAGCGCATATCTGCTTGGGAGCAGGAATATTCGCTGCCCATCATACCCATTGATATTGGTCAGGATTTTGTCGATCTGTTGGCAGCCTTTCCGCCTCACGGATTTGGCAAAGTTCTGAATCCATGCGTTGATTGCAAAATTCATATGCTGCGCCGGGCCAAGGAGCTTCTGCCAGCCTTTGGCGCATCCTATATTATTTCTGGCGAAGTCCTGGGCCAGCGCCCCATGTCCCAGCGCGCAGACACCCTGCACATTATCCGCAATAAAGCCCAGGTCCGCGACCTGCTCCTGCGCCCGCTCAGCGCCGGGCTTCTTCCGCCAACACCCATGGAAGAGTCCGGGCTTGTGGACCGATCTGAACTGTTCTCCATTGCTGGCCGGAGTCGAACCCAGCAGTACGCTCTGGCCCAGAGCCTGGGAATAACCACCATCCCTGCCCAGGCAGGCGGATGCAGGCTGGGCGAACGCGAATCTGTGCGCCGCTACTGGCCAATTTTACAGGCGATTTGCGAGCCACGAGTTGATGATTTTGACCTGGCCAATGCGGGGCGACAATTGTGGCGCATGCACAACAGCCGTCCTCAGCACTGGCTTGTGATAGGCCGGGACAACACAGATAACGAACGCCTGTTACCTCTGACCAGGCCTGATGATTATATTTTTATGCTGGCGGATTTTCCAGGACCACTGGCCCTGGCCCGTCCGACACGCGATGCATGGCCCATAGCTCTGGTCCAGGAAGCAGCATCGTGCGTGGTTTCTTTTGCTCCCAAAGCCCGCAAAGCTGGTAGCCCGGTGCAGGTTATTGTACGGCACAATAATAAAGAGTGGCCCTTGTGGGTGCCCCCTCCTTTTGCGCATAATTTTGCCGAGCCACCGGCATGGGCCCAAACCCGTGAATGCATCCGCGCGAAAACCAAAGAGTTGAGCCAGTCCGTGTGCAGCAAAACATGCATGCAAACTGATACCCAGGAATAGACGATGAACGATCATCTTGTACGAGCGATCTCCACGCAGGCCAATGTACGCGCCCTGGCCTGCGTGAGCACGGAAACAGTACACACTGTTTGTCAGCGCCAGGAAACCTGGCCCACAGCCTCAGTGGCCTTGGGTCGCGCCCTGACCGGAGGTGTACTTTTGGGCGCGCTGCTGAAAGGTCAGCAACGAGTAGCGCTTAAATTTGAAGGTCCGGGGCCGCTGAAAAAAATCCTTGTTGAGGCCAATGCCCAGTGCCAGGTACATGGAAGCGTGGGTAATCCGCATGTGGATGTACCCCGGTGCAACGGCCGTTTTGACGTGCCAGGCGCCCTTGGCCGGGCCGGGCTTTTAACTGTGACCAAAGATCTGGGGCTGAAAACCCCGTACCAGGGCGTTGTACACTTGATTTCCAGTGAAATTGCCGAAGATATTGCCTATTATCTGACAGATTCTGAACAAACTCCTTCTGCCATGGGCCTGACCACCCTGGTGGATCAGAACAGTAGCGTGGCTCTTGCGGGCGGATTTCTTATTCAGGCCTTGCCAGGGCCTGCCACTACGTCATTAGATATGCTCATGGAGCGCATCCAGACCCTGCCTTCCCTGTCTGAATTTTTGCCTCATGGGGCAGGCGCAGTTCTGGCATATATTTTTGGCGAGATTGAATACGAGATACTCGGGCGCCAGCCAGTGTATTTTCACTGTTCGTGTTCACGAGATCGCATTGAACAGGGATTAGTGACGCTGGGCGTGGAAACTATTGCAGAACTGGCCAGCCAGTCTGAAAAAATCATGGTGAGTTGTGAATTCTGCAAAGAACACTACGTGTTTACACCTGAAGAACTGCATCGTCTGGCCACAGAATGCCATTAAAAAACCGGGTTCTTCGTCGTTTGATGTGGAATTGACCGACCTCACCCAGTTTGGGTAGCCTTTCCTTCAGGAGGGCTGCCATGCTTGCTGAACAAATTTTTGCCTTGGGTCTTGGTCTCACGCCACCCTGGAAG
>JAAYGZ010000314.1 GCA_012727515.1 Desulfovibrionales bacterium | reverse complement strand
GGCAGGGGATTGGTGGTTGACGTATAGGGGTGCCAGATATGCTGACAATCAAAATCAAGAAGGTCATTTTTCATAATTTATCTGAAATCATTGTACATAATTAGATGTTTGCGCTTAATGCGGCCTTAGGCTAGCACCGCTGCCGCGAGGACAGCCATGACCACTATTGCACCTGAATTCAATCTGCAATCCTATGACTTTGATCTGCCAGAATCTCTGATTGCCCAAACCCCGGTCCAAAAACGCGGCCAGTCGCGTCTTTTAGTTCTGGATTCTTCCACTGGCCATCTTCAGGACAGGTCTTTTACTGATCTGCCCACCCTGCTGCCTCCAGAAGCCCTGGTGGTTGTGAATAATTCCAAAGTATTGCCAGCCAGAATGATCGGACACAAGGAATCTGGCGGGCGGGTGGAATTTCTGCTGCTCACCCCTTTATCCGTAATCATGGGCCAGCCCAATGTGGATGGAACATATTCCGCTGATGTTTTGGGTTTGCTCAAGGCATCCAAAGCTCCGCGACAGGGCGAACTTCTGCATTTTCCAGGATTTAGTCTTGTTGTGCTGGAGAAAAAGGATTTTGGTCAGGCCGTAGTGCGCCTGAACTGGCACGGCGAGCTGGCGGAACATTTTCTTGGTCAGGGCCACATTCCTTTGCCCCCGTATATCCGGCGCACAGACACGGCTGACGACCATAGCCGCTATCAAACCGTGTATGCCCGGCAGGATAAACTTGGTTCTGTGGCTGCGCCCACAGCTGGCCTGCATTTTACACCAGAGGTCATGGAGGAACTGGCCTGTCATCATATCCGGCTGGCAGAAGTTACGCTGTATGTCGGCTATGGGACATTTAGTCCGGTGCGCTCCCAGGATATTCGTGACCATGTCATGCACGCTGAATATGCAGAAGTGCCGGAGGAAACAGCACGCGCCATAGCACAGGCTAAAAAAGAAGGACGGCCTGTGGTGGCTGTGGGCACAACCACGGCCCGCACCCTGGAAAGCATGGCCACACAACAGGGGGGCGTTGGCGCATTTCGTGGCTGGACCGATATTTTTATCCATCCAGGATACAGGTTCAAAGTTGTTGATCAGCTCATAACCAACTTTCACTTGCCCCGGTCTTCGCTCCTTATTATGGTCAGTACACTCGCGGGCAGGCGCAGGATTCTTGATGCCTACGCCCATGCCATCAGACAAGAGTACCGCTTTTTTTCATACGGTGATGCCATGCTGATTTGCTAAGAGCCCGCTGGTCCCGTTCACCATCATCTCCCGTGGAGGTTGTCCATGCCAAGCAGAGTCGAGTTTCGGGAAGATCGTTGCAAGGGCTGTTTGCTCTGCACAGAAGTCTGCCCGACCGGCATTATCCAGCAGTCAAGCCGGTTTAACCAGAAAGGCTACAAAGTTGTCGAAATTACTGCTGAAATGATGTCTGAGTGCAAGGGTTGCGCTTTTTGCGCCATGATGTGCCCGGATTTTGTCATCAATGTCTTTAAGTCTGAATCTGAAAAAGGAGGTGCGGCATGAGTCAGCCTGACCGCATTTTCATTAAAGGTAATGAAGCCATTGCCCGTGGTGCTCTGGCTGCGGGAGCAAAATGTTTTTTTGGTTATCCCATTACCCCGCAAAACGATATTCCGGAATTTATGTCCCAGGCCATTGTGGATGCTGGGGGACAGTTTGTGCAGGCAGAAAGCGAAGTGGCTGCAGCCAATATGCTTTTAGGCGCTGCGGCCTGTGGCATCAGATCGCTGACTTCCTCGTCCAGCCCGGGCATTTCCCTTAAACAGGAAGCTCTTTCCTACATGGCTGGCAGTGAAGTTCCCGGCGTTATTGTCAATGTCAGCAGAGGTGGTCCTGGCCTTGGTGATATTGGCCCGTCTCAGGCTGATTATTTTCAGTCAGTGAAAGGCGGTGGACACGGCGACTATAAGCTGTTGGTCCTTGCGCCTGGCACGGTCCAGGAAGCCTATGACCTGACCATCAAGGCCTTTGATCTGGCCTTTAAATATCGCAATCCGGTCATGATTCTGGCAGATGCTATTATCGGCCAGATGAAAGAGCCTGTGGTGCCCTGGACTCCGGAACATCGTGACCCCAATGAAGGGCGGACCTGGGGGCTGGTCGGAGCAAAAGATCGTGCTCCGCGCCTGGTGAAATCACTTTTTCTTGAAGATGGTGCCTTGGCCGGGCAGAACTTAAAGTTGCAGGCCAAGTACAAACGGATGCAGAGCGAGGTTGATCAGGAACTTTTTTTAACGGACGATGCAGAGCTGATCGTGGTTGCTTTTGGCTCCATTGGCCGCATTGTTAAAAGCACTGTGCGCAAGCTGCGTGCGCAGGGCAAAAAGGTTGGTCTGGTCCGCCCCATTACCCTGTTTCCCTTTCCTGCGGACGTGCTGCTTGGCCTGGCCAAACAGGGCAAGCGCTTTATAACCATTGAGCACAATATGGGCCAGATGGTTGAAGATGTGCGTCTGGCTATCCGCACTGTGGCAGATTCAGATTTTTACGCCCAGTTGCCCGGCACCCTGCCCACGCCGGATGATTTTGAAGAACCTATTCTCAAGGCCTTGGAGGGATAACCATGACCCAAGAACTTCGCGTCACCAACTATCCCCAGGTGCTGACCGACCGCCCCACACACTATTGTCCTGGCTGCCATCATGGTACAGCGCACCGCCTGGTGGCTGAGGCCCTGACTGATCTGGGTCTGGTCGAGAATACTATTTTAGTTGGCTCTATTGGCTGCTCGGTTTTTATTTACAATTATCTGTCTCTGGATGCCATTGAATCCCCTCATGGCCGTGCTCCGGCAGTGGCCACAGGCATTAAACGCGCCAGACCTGACAAAATTGTTTTTACCTATCAGGGCGACGGAGATCTGGCCTCCATTGGCATGGCTGAAATCATGCACTGCGCCAACCGGGGCGAAAATATAACCACCATTTTTGTCAACAACACAGTCTATGGCATGACTGGTGGACAAATGGCTCCAACAACGCTGGTGGGCCAGAAAACCACCACCAGCCCCAGTGGTCGGAGCCAGGAAGACACAGGCTCAGCCATTCGCATGACCGAAATCATCGCGTCTTTGGGTGGCGTGGCCTATGCCGAGCGTGTGGCTGTGAACACGATTAAAAATATCAAAAAAGCCCAGAAAGCAGTGCGCAAAGCCTTTGAGTATCAGGTCAAGGGCCTGGGATTTTCCTTTGTGGAAGTGTTGGCCACCTGCCCGACCAACTGGCACATGACCCCACTGGCAGCCAACAAGCGCATTGAAACAGAAATGATTCCCTATTTTCCGCTGGGAACCTACAAGGACGTGCTGGCCAAGGAGGAGAAATGAGCATGTATCAGGATGCAATTATTGCCGGATTCGGCGGCCAGGGCGTCATGCTGATTGGCAATCTTCTGGCCTATGCCGGAATGGATGCCGGCCTGAATGTCACCTATATCCCGGTCTATGGCCCGGAAATGCGTGGGGGCACAGCCAACTGCACAGTGGTTGTTTCTGACGATGTAATTGGTTCGCCCATTATCCGCTCTCCGGTGAGCCTTATCATCATGAATGGTCCGTCTCTGGACAAGTTTCAACCCATGCTGCAGGACAATGGGATATTAATTCTTAATTCTTCCCTCATTGACCCCGCGCAAACAGAAAAGAATCGGGTTCAGGTTTTTGCGGTGCCTGTGAATGAAATCGCTGACAGCCTGGGCAATACGCGCATGGCCAATATGGTGGCTCTGGGCGCATACGTGCAGGCCACAGGCGTGCTGCCGGTCAAGCGGGTTCAGGACAGCCTGGTGTCAGTTATCTCCGCCCATTACAGCCACATGATTCCCAAAAATGCCGAAGCCTTGCAGGCCGGAGCAGACTACGTGGTTCAGCACGGTCGCTACGCATAATCATCTCAGGGCCGGGGCAGAAGCTCCGGCCTTTTTCTTTCAACCACGGCGAGGCACGGCCATGCTTCTTCTTGGTATTATCGGGCATCCACTCGCCCATACCTTAAGTCCCAAACTGCACAACTGGGCCTGCAGCCAGCAGAATATTCCCGGTGCGTATTATGTCTGGGATATTCTTGCGCCCAAAATCCCGGCCTATATTGCTGCGCTGCGCACTTTGCCCATTCATGGCCTCAGTGTGACCATTCCGCATAAGGAAACGATTATTCCCCTGCTTGACCGCTTGACAGATACAGCCCGTGATATTGGCGCGGTTAACACTCTGTTCTGGCAGGACGGGCAGCTTTGGGGAGACAATACGGATGTGACTGGCTTTATGGCTCCGCTGCGGGAGCGTACTCTTTCTGCGGGCACAGCGTTAGTGCTTGGGGCAGGGGGCGCAGCCAGGGCCGCAGTGTATGGTCTGCGCCAGGCAGGATGGAAGGTATATATCAGTGCGCGGACCGAAGCCAAAGCCCTGGCCCAGGCCCGGACTTTTCAGGCGGAGCATATTCCCTGGAACCAGCGCCATGATCTGCGCCCGGATCTGCTTTTAAATACCACGCCTCTTGGTATGGCAGGGCCTTTTTCTGCCATGTCGCCCTGGAAAGAAGGACTGGAAGGCATTGGCCTGGTATATGATCTTATCTATAATCCCAGGCACACGCCACTTGTGGCCCAGGCAGTACGAGAAGGGGTGGAGGTTATCTATGGGTTGCCCATGTTTGTGTACCAGGCTATGGCCCAATTTGAACGCTGGACAGGAGCACGCTTTTCTTTTGAGGGGGCTGTTCAGCTTTTAGAAGATGCTTTAAGCCAGAAAAAAGGCGGATGAGTACAGCGCAGCGGAGGATGTATGAGCTATACTGAATTGCGTAAATTTGTTGCACCGGAAACAATTTTTGGTCTGGGTGCCTTGGATGCAGCAGGTCAGTATGCCAGTAAATTCGGGATGCTCAGGCCCCTTGTGGTCACAGATCCAGGTGTCATGGCGGCTGGCTGGGCCACTCAGGTTATGGACAGTCTGGCTGAAGCAGGTATTCAGGGGGTCTTTTTTTCCGGAGTAACACCCAATCCCAAGGCCGAAGAAGTCATGGACGGCGTGCGCCAGTACGCAGAACATGATTGCGATGGCATTGTGGCTGTGGGTGGGGGTAGCCCCATGGATTGCGCCAAAGGCATTGGCATTGTTGTTTCCAATGGCGGGCATATTCTTGAATATGAAGGTGTGGACAAAATTATTGTGCCCATGCCGCCACTTATCTGTATTCCCACTACAGCAGGCACCTCGGCTGATGTGTCGCAGTTTGCCATTATCAATGATACAGAGCGGCAAACAAAAATTGCCATTATCAGCAAAACCATCATTCCAGATGTGGCTCTTATTGATCCCCAGACCCTGACTACCAAAGACCCATATCTGGTGGCGTGTACGGGCATGGACGCCCTGGCTCATGCTGTGGAGGCTTTTGTGTCAAACGCTCATTCAGCCATGACTGACCTCCATGCTCTGGAAGCCATTGGCTTGATTCACGGGAGCCTGCTTGCTTCTCTTGAGCATCCAGAGGATATGGAATTACGAGCCAAAACCATGCTTGGCAGCATGCAGGCCGGTCTTGCTTTTTCTAATGCCAGTTTGGGTGCTGTTCATGCACTGGCCCATAGCCTGGGAGGATACAAGGATTTGCCGCATGGAGAATGCAATGCCATGCTGTTGCGCCATGTTATGGATTTTAATTTTTCTGCATCACCAGACAGGTATATCCGTATTGCCCAGGCCATGGGCCTGGATGCGCGAGGCATGAGCACTGAAGATATTCGGGCCTGGTTGCTGCGGTCTGTAGATACACTGCGTAAGGCAACAGGCATTACCTCTACTCTTGGGGCGCGGGGAGTGCGGGCAGCTGATATTTCCATTTTAGCAGGCAAGGCAGTGCTTGACCCATGCCTGATTACAAACCCCAGACCAGCTGCTGCGCGCGATCTTCAGGTTATTTATGAGCAAGCCAGCTGAGCCATCTGATACCACATCCCTCAAAGATAAAATTGTTGGCCTCAGTGAATCTTCGGGCCGTAAAAGTTATTATCCCCTGTTGCAGCAAAAGATTCGTCAGTTGCAGGAAGAAGTTGCTGAACGTGAGCGGGCAGAAAAAAATCTGCGTGAAACTCTGACCCGGATTGCGCGGCAGCAAACTGCAATGGCAGAAATTGCTACCCACCCATCTGTGCTTGATGCCTCTTTTTTAGACGCCTCCATGATCACCGAGAAAATGGTCCGGGCTCTGCAAACCGATCAGGCCAGCCTGTGGCTCATCCGTGAAAATGCATTATGTTGTGTGGATAAATTTTTTAGCCAGACCGGGAAACATGTTGCCGGGCAATGCCTGGACGTTGCGGCAATGCCTGAGTATGTGGCCGCGTTGGTTCACGGTCCAATAACAGTGGCTGACGCGCTTACTGATCCACGAATGCTTAACCTTGAAGGCTATTGCCGTACCCATGCTATTACAGCCCTGCTTGATGTCCCTGTCCATATTTACGGACAGTTAGAGGCAGTTGTCAGTTTTGAACATACCAGCCCCCGGGCCTGGTGGCCAGATGAAGTAACCTTTGCCAGCCGTATTGCAGACCAGGTAGCCCTGATGCTGGCCAATGACCGCCGTCGCCAGGCTGAAGAAGAATTGAACGAAGCCCATGCGTTGTTGCAACAAAATCTGTATTTTACAGAAGCCCTGCTGGACGCCATGCCCATTCCTGTTTTTTACAAAGACACGAAACTTCGTTTTCTTGGATGTAATCGAGCTTTTACAGAGATCACAGGTAATTTAAGCTCTGACCTCAAAGGAAAAACATCTACTGAATTCTGGCCTCAGATACCACAAGTCTATGAAGAGTCTGACCGCCAGCTGCTTGCAGAAGGCGGTCAGAAAATCTTTGAAGCCAAGTTTAAAAATAAAGATGGCAAAATACGAGATGCCATTGTGGCCAAACGTATCTTTCATGATGGCAAGAAGAACCATGCAGGTATTATTGCATCTTTTCAGGACATCACTGACCTGAAACAATCCTTGCTTGATATAGAACATCTGCGCAATCTGCTTTCCAATATCATCAATTCCATGCCGTCAGTGCTGATAGGCGTGGATCAGGATGAACATATCACGCATTGGAATCTGCATGCCGCCCAGGTCACAGGGGTGGCCAGGCAAGAGGCTCTGGGCAAACCATTATCTGCTGTTGCACCGTGGCTGGAGCAGGAACGTTCAAAAATTCGTCACTCCATGCGCAGTAAACAACCATTTTTTGACCCCAAGCTCTCCAGGACTATAGATAATGAAACAGTATTTGAAGATGTGACCATTTATCCCCTGGTGACAAATGGGGTTGAGGGCGTGGTGATTCGGGTTGACGATGTAACGGAAAAAGTGCGCATGGAAGAAATGCTGGCCCAGTCAGAAAAAATGCTCTCCCTTGGGGGCCTTGCTGCGGGCATGGCTCATGAAATCAATAATCCCCTGGCTTCAATCATGGGCAATGTGCAGGTGATCAAAACCCGTTTGCACAAGCCTTTGCCCCAAAATATTCAGGCCGCGCAGACTGCAGGAACAACGTTTGAGCATGTTCAGCGCTACATGGAGTTACGGGGTGTGCTCCAGATGCTGGATACCGTGCATGAATCAGGGGCTCAGGCAGCGCAAATTGTGAGCAATATGCTGAGCTTCAGCCGCAAGAGTGGTGCCCAGCGAGAAGCACTTGATATTATTGAGCTGCTGGAAAAAACAGTGGAGCTGGCCAGCACTGATTATGAATTAAAGAAAAAGTATAATTTCAGGGATATTGTTATCAGCAGGGAGTTTGCGCCAGGTTTACCTCAGGTTCTGGGCAGGGCTGGCACCTTGCAACAGGTGTTTTTAAATCTTCTGCGCAACGGGGCTGAGGCCATGCGCGAAAAAAAATATGCACCAGAAGATGGCCCAAGCTTTATACTGCGTGCATACCAGTATGATCGCTGGGTGCGCGTGGAAGTAGAAGACAATGGCCCAGGTATGAATGAGGCAATACGTAAGCGGGTGCTTGAGCCTTTTTTTACCACCAAAGCGCCTGGAAAAGGAACTGGGCTGGGTTTGTCTGTGTCCTATTTTATTATTGTTGAAGAGCACCAAGGCCGCATTAATGTCCTTTCTCTGCCTGGTGAATGGACGTGCTTTGTGCTGGATCTGCCCAGGGCAGATCTGGATGAGCACGCTGTTGCCCGGAATTCGTAAAATCCAAATCCTACAGATCGGCTATAAATACGGGCTAAAGAGCCAGAAAAAAGCATCGCGCAAGCGGGTCGGCATATTTCTGGCTGCGAGTTTGTCTGTGTTCAGTGGCTGGCTTATTTTTTTGATGGCATTAAAATGGTGTCTGAGCGTGCGTGCCAGGCCAGTATCAAAGACTTCCAGGGTCAGCTCAAAATTAAGCCTGAGGCTGCGGCTGTCCAGGTTGGCTGAACCCAAGTGCACATAGCAGGTATCAATAAGCAGCAACTTGGTATGGCAAAAGGGCGGGGGCTGAAACCAGATATGGATATCTGCCTGGGCAAGATCTCCTAAAATATGTTGCGCTGCCCAGTGCACCAGTGGGATATTATTCGTGCTGGGCAAGATAATATCTACCTGTACGCCTCGATGGCGGGCAGAGAGCAGAGCGCCAAGAAAACTGCGCGGTGGAAGAAAATACGGGGTCATGATACGGATGTTGTGGGTGGCAGTAGAGATGACGCCAGTTAAGAGTGCGTTCAGGCATTCGGACTGCGCATCCGGGCCATTGACCACGGCCCGGCATAAACAATCTCCACGCGGGTCTGCCTGGGTGACAGGAGGAGTAAGTTGCTTGGCAGTGGCAAAAAACCAATCCTCAACAAAGACATCCTGCAACTGTGTGACAATGGGGCCACGTACTGCAAAATGCAGATCAGTTGTGCTTGCAGCAAGAGCCTTGGCAAGGACATGGCCCTGCCGGATGTTCATGCCGCCAGTAAATCCGATCTGTCCGTCCACAACCAAAATTTTGCGGTGATTGCGCAGATTAAGGTGTAATTCAGGTGGAAAAAAATGTGGCGGCGTGAACAGAGCTACCGGAATGTTTGTTTTGCGCAATACTCTGGAAATAAATGGCCAGGAGTATTTTTCACCGATCCCGTCCACTAACACCCGGACATCCACGCCCCGCGACATGGCCTGTTCCAGGGCATAAATAAATCGCTTGCCACTTGAGTCTGCTGCTAAGATATAGCTGGCCAGATAGATGCTCTGGGTCGCGCTTTCAATGGCTGCAAGCATGGCTGGATAGGCCTGATCGCCATTGTACAGCGGCTCTACGCAGTTTCCTCCCAAGCATGGGGTGCCCAGAATAGAGTGCCCTACCTGCGCTATGCGCTTACTATATTGTGGCAGACTGCTGGAAAGTACGTAGTCTGAATGCGCAGATGTACTCAGACTGGCAGGGTAGATGGTTGTGCGGGCACGGCGCATACGAGAAGCGCTGCGACGTACCCGGTTGACGCCAAAAAGGATGTACAAGGTTGGCCCGGCCAGGGGAAATGTCAGGCAAACAGCAACCCATCCAAGGGCAGAACGGGAATCGCGTTTATGTAAAAGGGCGTGTCCTGCCGCTGTAAAGCCAATGCAAGACACGATAAAAATTGAAAACCATTCCAGAAAATGCATGGTGGAGCATTATTCCGTAGAAACTGGCTTGTCTATATTGTCTGGGCATGAAGATGCCTGTGGGTCAACCAGGCAGGAATTAAAAATATCCAGGATGGCCTTGTCCAAATATGGTTCTTCACGGTAGGTCAAAAAAGCAGAGTTAAAGGCCTGAGTAACAGCAGTAATTTTACGGTATGCTTTATCCAGATCTTCACTGTAGGCCTGGAGCAAGGCGCTGATGGCCAGCCATTCTGTTTCGTGGTGCGGGTCCAGAAGATGGCGAGCCATGCCATTCAGGGCATCCAGCTCGTCCACAATTCCATCTTTGGCATTGGCCAGGTGCATCAGGTGCGTGTTGAGGTAATGACACATGCCCCCAGCTGCATTGCGCAGCACGCGGTTGCGCTGATCTTCCAGGGCCTGGGTAATATTATGAGCAATGCCTTCATAATAGAGCAGATAGCCTGCATCATCCAGCTTGGCGCGGGCCGTAATGGTCACTTCAATAGACTGGCCATTTTTGAGCTGAAAACGCACATGTTTATCCGCAATAAATCCGGACTCATTAATTTGCGCCAGTAAATCAGCTCGTTCTGATAGATTGATATAAAATTGCCTGAGGTTACTGGCCAGGGCTTCTTCGCGGCTGGCAAAACCAAGCATGTGTATGCCTGCCTCATTGATATCTAAAAATGTTCCGTCCGGAGCAACTGCGTAGGCCATGTCCTTGGTGTTCTGGAAAAAATCACGATATTTTTCCTCGCGGCGCTTCAGGGCGTCCAGGGCTTCTTTTTGTTCCGTAATGTCACGAATAACATGGTCAATGCGCAACATATTGGTGGAGCGACAATAGGCCAGATGACCTTCATCGTGCACCCACTTTATTTTACCTGTACTGCTGATGATACGGTACTCCATTTCATCAAATTCTTCTTCGGTCAGGCTTTCATAATAGATACGCACTTTTTCCCGGTCTTCAGGATGCACAAAATGAAGCAACTGGCTTGTTCCAGCTGTAAATGCCCGCCGTGGAATACCATACAAGGCCTCTGCTGCCGGGTTAATGGCAATAATAGAGTAATCTACTGGAGAAATAGAAACGACAACGTCATTCATGGAGTGGAGAATACTTTCCAGCCGATCTTTGAGCCGTTGCAATTCACGTCTGGTTTTGCGCCGCTCAGTAATGTCAGTCATGGCGGCAAGAATAGAAGGCGCTCCTCCACAATCAATCACCGTGAGCATCATTTCCACAACAGCATCTTCTGAGTCTCGTGGAATGCTGAACTCAATGCGGTCTGAAAGCTCTGGGGTATAGAGTTTTTGCACACAGTGCTGGAGGACACGCTGCTGATCCTGAAGAGCGATGAGGCTGGAAAAAGGCAGGCCCAGCAAGGATTCTCTGTCGCGCATGGCAATGGTTGCGCTGGCTTCATTGGCAAAGACAATGCTTCCTTCGCGAATAATCAGCACTCCATCATTGATGTGCCGGACAATGCCCCGGTAATCAATGTCACCCTCACAAATTTGCAGGGGGCTGGTATTCTCCTGTGTTGATTCACGCATAGCAAAGCTCTCCCAGCCTTGGGGCTATGGCGTTAGCATAACGCCGGTATAAATTTGTAGCAAAAATTCAAATGTTACCCATAATGGTCTGTGCCCCGCACGCTCTTCTTACAACAGTGCGTATGGGAAGGCGCTAGTCTGCCTGATCTTCATGAGCCATAGGGCTTGTGTGCTTTGTTTTGCGAGGCATGGCGCATTTTTTTTCCGCCAGCACCGCAAGTTCACTCAGGCGCTCATCAACAGCAGCATAGATGGAGTGCGGTGAAAAACGACCATTTTTACGGCGCGTCCCTGCCCTGACTCCGGTTAAAATTTCAATAGCCTGTTCAATGCTGGCCACGGGAAAAATATGAAACATGCCATTTTTGATAGCCTGCAGCACATCATCACGCAGCACCAAGTGGACAATGTTGTCTTGGGGCAACAAGACTCCCTGATCTCCGGTAAGGCCCCGGCGACGACAGACTTCAAAAAAACCCTCAACCTTATGCGTAACACCGCCCACAGCCATAATTGCACCAGATTGTGAAATGGCTCCGGTAAAAGCCAGATTCAGGCGGATAGGTATTCCGGACAGAGCTGAAAGCAGGGCTGCCAGTTCTGCGCCAGAGGCGGAATCGCCATCAACCTGCGCATAACTCTGCTCAAAACAGAGACTGCCTGTGAGTACCAGGGGTTTGTTGCGGGCAAACAGATTTACAAAATAGCTTTTAAGAATCATCATGCCTTTAGTGTGGATAGGGCCGCCTAGCTCTGCTTCACGTTCCAGATCCATAATGCCCCCGTGCCCCACTCCCACTGTGCATGAAATCTGGTGCGGCAAGCCCATAATATATTCACCGATCTGGGTGACAGACAGGCCATTGGCCGTGCCTACTGCCTGGCCCTGGGTGCGGACTTTAATGGAACGGCGATCATATTCATGGAGAAATTCTTCCTGATACAAATTAGTGCGATATTCTCTCTCTTGTAAGGCCAGGGCCACACATGGCCCGGTAACAGTGCGCTTGTTATGAAGAAGAGCATAGGCACTGGCTTCGATCATGATCTCACGCAGATGAGAAAAATGCAGTGAAAGACGCTCCCGGTCCTCAGCCATGCGCGCCGCATAGTCGATCAATTCAGCGTAGGCGTCTTTGGTGAATGAGCGCAGTTCATTTTTGCGGGCCATCTGTTCCATGGTTTGGACATGGCCGAGAATTGTATCTGGTGTTCGAAAAACCGTATCCTGGATGTGGGCTTTAAGTTTAAATATTTTCCGAAACCGCTCGTCATGCGTGTAGAGAAGCTCGTAAGTTTCATCATCACCAATAAGAATAAGTTTCAAATCTAGTGGGATAGGATCCGGGACAATGGTTCTGGTGCGTAAAATATCATAATGATCTGTCGGATCATCCAATTGCGATTGTTTTGTGCGCAAGCAGCGCAACAACCCTTCCCAGGCCGCAGGGTGGGTCAGGAGATCCTCCACGCGCAAAATAAGGTAGCCGCCATTGGCTTTGTGCAGAGAACCGGCCCGAATCAATGAAAAGTCAGTGTAATAGGTGCCCCATTCTGTTTCACGCTCCACGCATCCCAGAAGGTTGAAAAAGCCGGGATTTATTTCAGTAATAACAGGTGCGCCCTTTGTCTCGCTGTTATCAACAAATAAATTCACATCATAGCGTTCAAAAAATGAATCAGCGAGCTGTTCTCCTGGCTGTTCAGGGTTAGAGCGTGGTTCGCGTTCTGCTCGTCCTTGGTATTGCGGAAGGTTTTCAAGAATGTCTTCACGAAAATCATCAAAATATACTTTAAGATTTTTGATGGACTGAAATTTTTTACGGATTGGATTTAAAACACGATCAACCAGGCTGGCGCCATGTTCTTGGGCCAGGCTGTGTTCTTGTGCGCGGTAATTCTGTTCGTGCTTGTTCACCAGGCGAGAGAGGTTGGCAATGGCATTAAGCACTGCGCTGCTCTGATCTTTAAGATCTTTTTTTAAGGATGTATCCAGGCGTTCATAGTCTTCAGATGTCAGCACTTTGCCGTCCACTAAAGGCGTAAGTGATACTGCGCCTGAATCATCAATATTGAGGCTGAAACCTTTGGTGCTGGCAGCTTCTTCCATTTTTGACACAAGGTCGTCCCGGACTGAGGAGAGCTTGGTAAATAACTTGTTTTGCAGACGAACATAGCTGGCCTGCTCAAAGTGCCGAGGCAAGTCGCGCTGCAAGCGTTTGACAGCCTTATTGAGCGTAGTTTTGAGATCATGCCCTTGGCCTGCAGGCAGGCTCACTAATCGCGGTTTGTCCGGAAATTTGAAATTATGGAGAAAAACCATATCCGGCGGTGTTTCTTTGGTGCGAGCCAGGGGTTCAAGATAGCTTTGTACCAAGTGGGTTCGCCCAAGACCTGGATCTCCGGCTACATATACATTGTATTCAAGCCCTGGTATGATCAGCGCAAGTTCAAACGCTTTCAGAGCACGAGGCTGAAACAGGCACGGGGCAGCGCTATTTGGTTTGCCGGTGGCGGTGCGTAAAATTTTTCGTGCATCTGGTTCCAGCTTGAGGTCTCGAATTTTGAGGGATAATCTTTTCATATGGGATCCAAAG
>JAAYGZ010000313.1 GCA_012727515.1 Desulfovibrionales bacterium | reverse complement strand
AGACCCCATGAAAAAGAACGCTGGCGAAGGAGGCGGACAGTAATGAAAAACGTACAAGTAACTGTTATCGGCCTTGGCATTGCTGTGTTTGTGCTCCTGCAATGTATTTTTATTGTGGATCAGACACAACGCGCAATTGTTCTGCAGCTTGGCAAGCCTGTGACTGAAGGACATTTTGGACCAGGACTGCACTTTAAGCTTCCCTTTATTCAGAATGTAATTTTATTTGATAACCGGGTTTTGGAATACGATTCTCCGGCAGCGGAAATTATCAACAAAGACAAAAAAAATATGGTCATGGATAATTATTCCCGCTGGCAGATTGTTGATCCATTGCAGTTTTATCGCACAGTACGTAATGTGCCCGGTGGAATTGCCCGTATTGATGACATTGTGTATTCACAATTACGTGAGGCTCTGGGCCGCTACCTGCTTACTGAAATTGTCGCCACAGAACGCTCGGCCATCATGGAAGAGGTCACGACCAAAGCAAACGTACTGCTTAAAGAATACGGCATCCATATTATTGATGTACGTATCAAGCGCACAGACCTGCCTCAGGAAAACCAGAACGCCATTTACGGACGTATGCAGGCCGAACGTGAACGCCAGGCCAAACAGTACCGCTCTGAAGGCCGGGAAGAAGGGGTAAAAATTACCACTGCGGCTGACAGAAAACGTACCATTATGCTGGCAGAGGCGCAGCGTGAAGCAGAAACTGCGCGCGGCGAGGGAGAGGCTTTGGCCACAGGCATTTATGCTCAGGCCCTGGCCCAGGACCCTGCATTTTATGAATTTGTACGCTCCATGGATGCCTATAAAAAGACCGTCAAAGGGCAGACACAATTTGTGCTCAGCCCCAAAAACGAATTCTTTAAGTATTTTCAGTAATTCTTTCAGTACAGCTGCGAACAGCTCAACAAAAAAGCCGGGCCACTGCTGACCCGGCTTTTTTGTGTTCTATCAATAACAGCTCAGACCTGTTCGCCCAGCCCGCGCAGCCTGCCTTCTGCCTCATCAACAAGCACATGCTGCCCATCATGAATCTGGCCGCTGATAATGGCCCGCGCCAGCGGTGTTTCCAGGTGCTGTTGCAGATAGCGCAGCAAAGGCCGTGCTCCATACACGGGATCATAGGCCTCGCGAGCAATAAATTCTTCGGCCCTGTCTGTAAGGTTGAGGGTGATTTTGCGCTCTTCCAGACGCTCCTGAATATGCTCCAGCAGGAGTTCCACAATACGCTTGATCTGCTCCAGCAAAAGAGGCTTAAAGAGCACTATTTCATCTACCCGGTTCAAAAATTCAGGTCGAAAATGACCACGCAGCACAGCCATAACTGCTTCGCGTACACCATCACGCAACTCGCCCTGGTCAGTAATGCCTTCCAGCAACAGTGGAGAACCAATATTGGAGGTCATAATAATGATGGTGTTCTTGAAATCCACAGTGCGCCCGTGACTGTCGGTCAGGCGGCCATCATCTAAAATCTGCAACAGCACGTTAAAGACATCCGGATGTGCCTTTTCAATTTCATCAAAAAGAACAACACTGTATGGCTTGCGGCGCACCGCTTCGGTCAGTTGTCCTCCTTCGTCATAGCCAATATAGCCCGGAGGCGCTCCAATGAGCCTGGCCACAGTATGCTTTTCCATGTATTCGCTCATGTCCAGGCGCACGATATTTTCTTCTGTGTCAAACAGACTGCGCGCCAGGGTCTTGCACAGTTCTGTTTTGCCCACGCCGGTTGGTCCTAAAAACATAAAGGACCCAATGGGCCGCCGGGGATTTTTAAGTCCGGCCCTGGCCCGCAGCACAGCATCAGCCACAGCCTGCACTGCTTCTTCCTGACCAATGACCCGCTCATGCAGAATATCCGCCAGTTTGAGGAGTTTTTCGCGTTCCCCTTCCACCAGTTTGGCCACCGGAATACCGGTCCATTTGGAAATAATGGCAGCAATATCATCTGGCCCGACTTCTTCACGCAGCAAACGCTGCTCACTGTCCTGGCTCTGCGCCAAATCAGCTATTTTGCGTTCCAGCTCAGTCAAGCGTCCATATTTAAGCTCAGCAGCCTTGTTGAGGTCATATTCGCGTTCAGCCTTGGCCATGGCTTCTTTGGTGAGTTCCAGCTCTTTTTTTAGCTGACTGACTTCATCAATTCCGCTTTTTTCACGCTCCGACTGGGCACGCAAGGTGGTCTGTGTTTCTTTTAATTCCGCCAATTCCTTTTCCAGGCGCTCCAGCCTTTCCTGTGACGCGGCATCGGTTTCCCGGCGCAGGGCTTCGCGCTCAATTTCAAGCTGCATGATTTTGCGGTTGGCTTCATCAAGCTCTGTGGGCAAAGAATCAATCTCTGTACGGATCATGGCCGCAGCCTCATCAATCAGGTCAATGGCCTTGTCCGGAAGCTGGCGATCAGAAATATAACGGCTGGACAAGGTCACTGCTGTAACCAGGGCTGAATCAGAAATGCGCACCCCATGATGCACTTCAAAACGTTCTTTCAGGCCGCGCAAAATAGAAATGGCATCCTCAACATTGGGTTCATCCACCAGCACTGGCTGAAAACGACGCTCCAGTGCCGGGTCTTTTTCAATATACTTGCGATATTCATCAATGGTTGTGGCACCGATGCAGTGCAGTTCACCCCTGGCCAGCATGGGTTTTAAGAGGTTACCCGCATCCATGGCTCCTTCGGTTTTTCCAGCCCCGACAATGGTGTGCAGTTCATCAATAAATAAAATAATGCGCCCGTCAGAATTCTGCACTTCTTTGAGTACAGCCTTGAGCCGTTCTTCAAATTCACCACGATATTTGGCGCCAGCAATAAGAGCGCCCATGTCCAGGGCAAAAACAGTCTTGTCTTTCAAGCCTTCTGGCACGTCCTGATTAAGAATACGCTGGGCCAGACCTTCTACAATGGCGGTTTTGCCCACCCCGGCCTCACCAATCATGACCGGATTATTTTTGGTGCGACGGGAAAGAATACGAATGCAGCGGCGAATTTCCGCGTCCCGGCCAATAACAGGATCAAGCTTGCCCTTGCGTGCATCCTCAACCAGATCACGCCCATATTTTTTCAGGGCATCGTATGTTTCTTCCGGATTGGCTGAGGTCACGCGCTGGTTGCCGCGCACTTCTGCCAGCACGGCAAGTAGTGTATCCTTGGTCAGGGCAAACTGGCGCAGCACAGTAGCAACAGGCCCGGAGCCTGGTTTATCCAAAATGGCCAAAAGCACATGCTCCACACTGACGTACTCATCCTGCATTTGTTTGGCCAGGGTCAGGGCAGCCAGCATGGTTTCATTAAAACGTTGGGTCACATAAATCTGGCCAGGCTGGGCACCTGGTCCGCTGACCCTGGGCATTTTGCCTAATTCTGCTTCCAGGGCAGCTGTCAGTGCACGCGGATCATAGGCCGCACGCTCCAAAAGACGGGGCACCAGGCCGTTCTCCTGTTTAATCAGGGCCAGAAATAAATGATCAACATCAACACTCTGATGCCCAAAGCCAATAGCTATTTCCTGAGCCGTTGCCACGGCTTCCTGTGATTTTTGTGTAAATTTATTCAGATCCATAGGAATCCTCCTTGTCAGTGGCGGCCTTAGCGCGCCTGAGACAGGCAGCGCACCTGGCGTTCCAGCTGATCAATACGTTCTAAAAGATCGACAATAATGGTCCCTGCCACTGGGCTGAGTTCAAAATCAGCGCACAGGCGCTGAAATTTACGCACCCGCACAACATCAAGGGCCAGAAAAAGACATTCTTCCTGAGCTGTGCGGGCAGGCATAATCCATTCCATGCGCATAAGTTCTGTCAGTACATCCTGATGTAGCCCTGTCAGATCCAGAAACTCCCGCATACCAATGCGAGACGATGGAGCGGGCACAGCGTGCTCATGAATTTGCAAACGTGTCATAAAAATCTCCTACCTGGCCTGAAAGGTGGACTGGTCTGCCAGCTCCTGCCACAGACTGCGCTCCTGCTCAGAAAGTTCTTTGGGAGTGCGAATGGCAATGCGCACAAACTGATCTCCCTGGGCAGCTCCTTTGCCCAGCCCTTTTCCGGCCAGACGCAGTTTTTGTCCGCTGCTTAAGCCCGCTGGAATGTTCATGTCCACTGGCCCGTCCAGAGTAGGCACGCGGACTGAACAGCCCAGCACTGCTTCCCACGGAGCCAGGCGCAGATCATAGAGCACATTCACGCCTTCCAGGCGAAAAAGCGCATGTTCGGCCAGAGAAACCTGAAGTAAAAGATCACCAGCAGGCCCACCGCCATGACCAGGAGAACCCTGGCCAGCAAGGCGGATTTTTGCGCCGTCTTTGACTCCTGCCGGGATATTCACATCAAGGGTTTTATGCTGCACATGAGGCCGGCCATCCATGCCCCGCACCTGCTCCTGCACAACAACCTGTTTCGGACCACCGTGATAGGCTTCCTCAAGGGTCAGAGTCAGGGAAACCAGGGAGTCACGGCCTTTGGAGCGCATGGGCCGTCCAAATGGATCGCCCCCAAAACGCTGGCCACCAAAATTTCCAGCCCCGCCAAACAGAGTTTCAAAAAAATCACTGAACCCTTCGCCATCAAATCCACCAGGCCCTCCAGAGCGGAACTGAAAATGCTCAAACCCAGGCGGAGGCTGAAAATTCTGCCCTTCCTTCCAGTTTGGCCCCAGGGAATCATAGAGTTTACGTTTTTCAGGGTCTTTGAGTACCTCATAGGCCTCATTGATCTCTTTGAATTTGCTTTCAGCTTCAGCATTATTGGGATTAAGATCAGGATGATATTTGCGGGCCAGCTTCTTAAAGGCCTTGCTTACTTCATCTTGACTCGCACCCTTGGCCACTCCAAGCAATGTATAATAGTCTTTATATTCCAAGATTCATCCTCTCCTTGTGCTCAAGATGTGCACCTCTGATAAGATCAGACGTGTTCAAGTCAACAATTTGACACAAATTTTCTGCTCCCATTGTGCGCATTGTACGAGAATATATTTATTGCCGCACGTATGCCTGTCCTGGGCGCATCTTTCTTTGTATTTTTCAAAAAGCGTAACAGGTGCTGATCAAAGCACTTTTACTCTTTCTGATGAATACTCTTTGGGGGTGAGCCCAAGGTACGCAGCCAGGGACCGGCCATTCTTGAACTGCTTGCCATCGCCAATATGAACAACAAGCACAAGCCTCCAGTCCGACCTTGCAAACAGGGAGATTGGCAAAAACGATGCCGAATTGCAGCACATTTTTTCTGTTCAATTGCTTGTTGAAAACATCCTTTCCATTCTTGCCCACGCCATGCACCTGAAATTTATCCTTTGCGATATCCAGCCCAATACGACATACTTGTTTCATGACCCGCCTCCAGATATTTAAGGATAAGTAGTGATACATCCGTATGGAACACCCGATACCGATATACGGGACGGGTCTATCTCATCATCCCGAGCGACCAGTGGGAGCGTGACCTGTACCCGACAGGGTGCCTGTACCCGATAGGGTGCCTGTACCCGATAGGGTGCCTGTACCCGATAGGGTGAATCTTGGATGGATGAGACAGAGAGTGGCGGGGAATCGCTTCATTGAAGGCTCCCTGCAATGACAAAATTAGTCAACATTTCCCTAACCTAATTGCAAGAGATACCCTATGCCTCATCATGTTGAACCCAAATGGTCTCTGGCTGAACGTGTTGTTCCGGTTGTACTCAGACTGCTGGTCTGGGGTGGTTTTTTTGTTGTGTTTTATATTTTGCGTTCCTTTTTCCTGCTGCTTTTTTTAACTTTTGTTTTTGGATACATCCAGAATCGCGGCGTGAACAAGCTGGAACGATTTATTACGCAGCGCACAGTGCGCGTGGTGCTGGTCGCAACCCTGTTCTTGGGTATTTTGATTGCAGTCGGTGTTTTTCTTGTGCCACGAGCCAAAGATCAGACCATGCTCTTTATCACCCAGCTTCCCCAGCATGTGGCCAGGCTGGACCAGGAACTTTTAGCCCTGGGCGAACGCTATCCGGTCATTGGAAAAATTATCCCTGAACTGAGCTATGAGGCCAACCACGGCTCATCTGGCCTGGGAAAATCACAGACATCTATTTTAATTCAGCAGATTTTTGGTCTGGGTGAACCCCATGCAGGACAGCACCAGATCAACCAGATGCTTGACCTGGTGCGTGGAGTAGGCGGGCGAATTGCAGCCATTGCCTCGGCATTTCTGCTGGCCCTGCTTTTTTCTTTTCTGATTGTGCTGGACTTACCTCGACTCACGGCCAGTGTTGTTTCTCTGGAGCATACCAAGCTTGGTTTTGTGTACCGCGAGGTGTCTGGCAGTATCCGCGAGTTTGCCGATGTTCTGGGCCATGCGCTGGAAGCACAATTCATGATTGCCGTGGCCAATGCAGTGCTGACTGCCCTGGGCGTGATGCTTTTGGGCATGGGCTCTGCCCTGGCCTTTTTAACAGTCATTGTTTTTCTGTGCAGCTTTATTCCGGTTCTCGGAGTCTTTGTCAGTTCTGTGCCCATCTGCCTTATTGCCTTGCAGAGTTCCGGACTCACCACCATGATTTTAGCCATAGTCATGATCACCAGTATCCATCTGATTGAAGGCTACATCTTAAATCCCAGAATTTATGGCACGTATATGCGCATCAATCCGGTCATAGTTTTGGTTATTTTAACTGTGGGCGCAAAACTTTTTCATATCTGGGGCCTGATCCTGGGCGTGCCCATCTGCACCTATGTATTTGGCTATGTTATTCGGCACCCTGAAGTACCAGCACACGTACCTGCCGAGCCAGAAATTACTCATGGCCAGTCTTAACTGGGATGACAATACTAAGGAGGTGTTGATTAACTCAGTCACTGTGAGTTTATGCCCTATGGGTAGAGCGTAGCGACGCGGCAATCTGTAACGTATTGCTCAATCAATAATTTTGGATTGCTTCCCGCTTCGATTCCTCGCGGTCGCAATGACGAATTTCGGTTTAATCAGCATATCCCTAAGCATTGCTCTCTGCGGACATATCCTGCGTCAGTGTGCACTGCCCTGAATGCGCTCTTGCCACAGCCTGGCCTGGTCCCAGGAAAATCCGCCCGGCACGCAGGGCCACAGGGAATTGTTCTGGCACAAAGGTTCCTGAGCCAGGGGCAGATCAGAAGCCGCGCAAGCCTCTGCAAAAAGCGGGCTGCCTGGAATAGGAGTGTAATAGGCCAGGTCTGGGCGAATGCCGCTGGCACGAGCCAGATCAATGGTCTGGGCCACGCTGGCCAGGTCTTGGTTGGGCAGGCCAAATAAAATATAGGCTCCGATCTGCTCGGCACAAAATCCTGCTTCAAAAAGCCTGGCTAGACCATGTTCCCATTCCTGGCGCGAAAGCTTGCTATCCAGGCGCTGGGTAAAATCCACTGTTTCCAGGCCCAGGCGCACAGTATGCAGCCCGGCGCGTTTGAGCCTGGCACAGACTTCCGGCGTGAGATAGCGCACATGCATGGCATTGGGCGTGTGCAGGCGTACAGACTTGTTTTCCAGCCACTCCAGCACTGGCCACAGCCAGGTTCCTGGCTTTATGAGCAGCGCGTCATCATAAAAGACAAAATCCCGCACTCCCTGGTCATATTCATTTTTCAGTGCAGTGAGCATGTTCTGAGCTGTTGATTGCGCAAACCCCGGATACAGCGCATTGCTGGCGCAATAAGCACAGTGAAATGGACAGCCCCTGGAGCCAAGAAGTATGGAAAAACCTGGCTGGTTATAGAGATCCTGGGCCAGGCCAAAGCCAGCCTGCGCGGGCAGTGGCGGCGGGTCGCAGCCCAGGAGTTTCCAGAGCGCAGACCAGGCACTGAGGTTTTCGCCTGGGCCAGACAGGAGCAGATCAGCACCCAATGTGGCGGCATGTTCCGGGCACAGAGTGGCGTAGATTCCACCCACCGCAACAGGCGTGTGCGGCCAGATGGAGCGTACCAGATCCAGGGCCTCTGCTGCGCCAGGATACCAATAGGTCATGATTGTGGTGATAAGCACCAGATCGGGCCGGGGCCGCAGCTCTGTAAGAGCCTTGCGCACTCTCTCCGGATCGTGCCCGTATCGACTTAAACGTCGGGGCACATGGGCAATGGCGGCTGGCTTAGGAATTTCTTTTTTGGGATAATGTCCTTTGCCTGTTGTATGCGCTTTGGGCCAGGGGATATCGCTCCAGGTCTGGTCCAGGCAATCCATAAGGGCAATGTGCGCTCCGCTGGCGCGCAGCATGTGCAGCATGGCCAGCAGCCCGGCAGGGCGTGACCAGAGATTATAGGCTGCAAAATCGTGAATCCAGGGGTTGATGCCTAAAATGCGCGGGGCATCTGTGCGCGCAGCGCTAGAGGATGCCCAGGTAATCGCGGGCCACTTTGGCTTCATCAGTATTTGGATGCAGCGTGATGATGCGGCTAAAGATTTCTCGCGCCTCTGTGTTCTGGCCTGTACGGGTCAGGTGCTCGGCCAGGGACAGCAGCAGGGCAGGATCATCAACGCCTGCTTCCAGTCCATCGCGCAGCACTTTTTCCGCGTCAGCAGAGCGGTTTTGCGCGGTCAGGGCATCAGCAAGCAGCTTATAGGCTGGCAAAAAGCGCCAGTTGCGGGCCAATGCTTTGCGGGCATAGTTTTCTGTGTCCTGCGGGCGCCCCTGGTGCAGATACAGTATGCCCAGGTTATAGGCGGGAAATTCCGGAGTCAGGTAGGTCAGTATAGAAAAGGCTTTAAGATAGGCGGCCTCAGCTTCCTGAGGCTGGTGTAAGGCTTCCTGAATTTTTCCCAGATTGTTCCAGGCTTCGCCAAAATCATCGTCAATTTTTGTGGCCTGGGCAAAGCCATCACGAGCGTTTTCCAGCTCATTCATGAGCAAAAAAATCATGCCTTTGTCAAAATGATAGCGCGATAATTTGCTGGCCTGTTTTTCAATCCTGATCAATTCCTGAAGGGCGCGCTGGGGCTGGCGGCTATTGATATACGATTCAACCAGATCCAGGTGCAGTTGCACATCACGCGGGCCTTGGTCTGTGCTGGACGGGCTATGGGTAGTAGCGCAGCCAGAAAAAAGAAGACAGGCCAGAATGCACGTCAGGACATATTTCATACAGGCCCCCTTGTTTGGTTTGCGGGGCGCGGTACGCACGCCCCAAGAGGTACTTTAGATAACCTTATTTAACGAATACTCAATAATGGCCGTGGCGCCGACAGCCTGGAGCTGGGGCACCAGATCGCGGACCAGAGTTGTTTCCACCACGGTTTCAATGGAAAGCCAGTCTGAATTATGCAAATGCGCAATGGTGGGTGAGTTCATACTTGGTAACAGCCCCATGACCTTTTCCACAGCATGGTCTGGAGCATTCATTTTTAAGGCCACCAGCTTGTCAGCCCGCAACGCGCCCTGGAGCAGGGTGTTCAAGTTTTCAATCTTGGCGCGTTTCCAGGGGTCATTCCAGGCCTCTTTATTGGCAATGAGCTGGGTGTTGGTTTGCAATAATTCCGCAATAATGCGCAAGCCGTGGGCCTTGATGGTGGTGCCGGTTTCTGTGATTTCAACAATGGCATCGACCAGGCCTTCCACCACTTTTGCCTCTGTGGCGCCCCAGGAGTATTCCACACCAACGTCAATGCCGGCTTCGGCAAAATAGCGGCGCGTAAAGCCCACAAATTCTGTGGCGATTTTTTTACCAATCAGATCTTCAGGGCGCTTAAACGGCGAGTCTCCGGCCACGGCCAGAACCCATTTTGCCGGGCGATTGCTGGCCTTGGAATAGATCAGGTCATCCACCACCACCACATCAGACTGATTCTCAAGAATCCAGTCCTTGCCGGTAAGCCCTGCGTCAAGCAGGCCACTTTCCACATAGCGTGCCATTTCCTGGGCGCGACAGAGTGAACAGGTCAGCTCCGGATCATTTATTTCAGGAAAATAATTGCGATGATGCGAGGTCACTTTCCAGCCAGCCTTGGCAAAGAGTTTGACCGTGGCTTCTTCCAAAGAGCCTTTGGGAATGCCGATTCGCATTTGTTTATTCTGAGCCATTATGCATATACCTCCTTGGGATCAAAAATCATGGGCGAGCAGTCAGTCCACTGCCCCTGGCTGTCACGCTGGCGATAAAAACAGCTTTGTCGTCCAGTATGGCAGGCTGCGCCGCCCACTTGTTCTACCAATATCAGCACTGTGTCCTGGTCGCAGTCCAGACGAATGGTCCGCACTTTTTGTACGTGTCCGGATGTAGCGCCCTTGTGCCACAGACAGTTTCGACTGCGGCTGTAATAATGCACTTCTCCGGTGCGCAATGTTGCGTTCCAGGCCTCTTCATTCATATAGGCCAGCATGAGCACTTCTCCGCTGGTCGCGTCCTGGGCAATGGCCGGGATCAGGCCACCGCCCTTGTTAAAATCAGGTTTGTCCACGTTTGTTCCTTATTGTGTATGGTCCATCTCAGTATGCTGCTCCACCTCGGTCTTTAATTGGCCGCAGGCAGCCGCAATATCCTGGCCCTTGCTTTTGCGCAGCGTGGCTGTGAAGCCCTTGTTGCGCAACACATCCTCAAAGGCCTGTACATCTTCGGGCAAGGGTGCTGCATAGGCAATGCCTGGGCCTGGATTATAGGCAATGAGGTTAATTTTGCATTTCAAATGCGAGAGCAGGCGTACCAGTTGCCGGGCATGGGCAGGCGAATCATTGACGCCGCGAATCAGAATATACTCAATGGTTACTCGCTCCCGAGGCCGCAGAGCGAATTCTTGCAGGGCCTGCACCAGTTCGTCAATGGGCCAGGCAGCGGCCTTGGGCATAAGAGCTGCCCGAATTTCCTGAGTTGGGGCGTGCAGAGAAATAGCCGGCAGGGCCAGACCTTCGGCACTAAAGACATCAAGCCTGCCCTTGATGGCGCAGGTGGACAGAGTAATGCGTCTGCGAGAAAACTCCAGACCTTCCGGATGGGAAAGAATATGCAGGCTGGTGCGCACATGCTCCCAGTTCAGCAAAGGTTCTCCCATGCCCATATAGACCAGGTTTTTAATGTCATGAGCCAGGCCCTGGGCGCGGAGCAGGTCGCGGGCCACCAGAACCTGCGCTGCTATTTCTCCGCCGCTCATATTACGGACAAAGCCCATGAGCCCTGT
>JAAYGZ010000312.1 GCA_012727515.1 Desulfovibrionales bacterium | reverse complement strand
GGGCTGACCCTGATGTGTGCCGGGATATCCTCACACATCTGCGCACCCTGTTTCCGCAACGAGCAGATCTCCGGCACGCTGAAGGAAACTCTGACGCCCACCTCAAAGCCTCATTTTTTGGTTCCTCTGTTCACCTTATGGTGGACCAGGGCAGGCTGGCCCTGGGAACATGGCAGCGCGTTTTTCTGGGTGAGTTTGACGGGCCACGCACGCGCTCTGTGTGGGTGAGTTTTCTCTAGCTGATACAAGGCAGTGAGCGCTGCGCCACAAGAATCTTATTCTTCACGCAACGGACGGGTCATAAGCTCCCGCACAGCATGGGCAGGATTCTTGTCCTCAAAAAGCACCGCATGTACCTGGGCCGTGATGGGTAATTCAATGCCCAGAGATTTTCCCAGGGCATGTACGGCCTGCGTTGTTTTCACTCCTTCAGCCACATTATGCATTCCAGCCAGAATATCGTGTAGTTTCTTGCCCTGGCCCAAAGCCAGGCCCACACGCCGATTCCGGCTCAGATCGCCGGTACAGGTCAGAACCAGGTCGCCCATGCCAGATAACCCCATAAAGGTCTGGGCCTGCCCGCCCAAGGCCACGCCCAGGCGCGACATTTCTGACAACCCTCTGGTAATAAGAGCAGCACGGGCATTCTGACCAAACCCAAGCCCATCGGCAATGCCTGCGGCAATGGCCATGATGTTTTTTACTGCCCCGCCCAGTTCCACGCCTGTGACATCTGCATTGGCGTACACGCGAAACATCTCTGTGGAAAACAGATTTTGTCCAAATTCAGCCAGCTCTGCATCAGCACAGCCCAGCGTAACAGCTGTTGGCATCTGCGCAACAACCTCCGCAGCAAAAGAAGGGCCTGAGAGCATGGCATAGCGTGGGCCGCAGTCTGCCAATTCTTGCTCAACCACCTGGCGCATGGTGCGCAACGTGCCCAGTTCAAGCCCTTTGCTGGCGCAAAGAATGCGTGGCTGATCTGGAAACAAATGCGCGTGAGCGCGCAGCACAGCGCCCAGAAACTGGCACGGCACAGCAAGCACAATGCAGTCAGCGCCATGCAGTACAGCCTCAAGATCTGTGTCTGCCTGCACAGCCAAAGGCAGGGTCTGTCCGGGCAGATAGCGCGTGTTTGTATGCTGCTCATTTATTTCCCTGGCCATATCCGCGCCCCGAACCCATATCGTCACGCCCTGGCCCTTAGCTGCCACCACAGTGGCCAGAGCAGTACCCCAGCTTCCTCCGCCTATAACTACTATTTTCACGACCAGCTCCTTGCCCTTTCCCCTGTACACGCCAGGGCGCTTAGTCCTGTCATTCCTGTCTTGACGCCTGCATGGTGCTTGATACACATCCAGACACGTCACAATGCTTCAGGAGAATGTATGTCCAAAATTCCACACTATCTTTTACTGTCTTTCCTGGGCCTGGCGGCCCTGTTTCTCTCTGCCGAAGTCTGGATGCAGGCAGTGCGCCACACTTCATTCTGCACCACCACGGCCTGCGACGTAGTGGGCGATTATATCCGTTTTGGCGAAGGCAACCTGATTAAACTTGGTGCATTTTTCTTCTGGCTGCTCTGGCTTCTGGTCTTTTTTGCCGGCCGCTATCCCAAACCGTGGATTTGGGGCAGTGCTGCGATGCTCTTGTTTGGCGCATTGGCCTGTGACGGCGCCCTGCTTGGCTTTCAATTTATGGGCCTTAAAGAAAAATGTCTGTTGTGTATTGTTGTGGCCAGCCTGCTTTTTTCCGCCCTGGCCTTATTTTCCTGGGCTCGTTCTTCTCTGCTCACCGTGTTTGTCGGCATGTCTATCTGGGCTGGTGGTTTTACGGCCAACGCTCTGTTAGACTTGGGTGTTATCCCTCCAGACCTTCCGGACACGGGCTTTGTTGCCTGGACCGCGCCAGAATCGCAAGGCCCACAACATGTTCTTTTTTTCAGTCTGCACTGTGATCACTGCTCCAAAGTGCTGGCAAACCTTTCTATCAATACCGAGCAACTTACCGGAACCTGGTTTTTCTCCAGTACAGATAACAAAGAGGAAGATTTTCAGCGCATGGCCACGGTGCAGGCTTCTGAAGCAACACAGTCCAATCCATTTCTGGAGATCCTGCGTCTGGAAAGTATAGATAAGGTGGAGCCTGTTTCAGTCTCAGATGACCTGCGGCAGACTGTGCGCACAGCACGCACCTTTTTCAAAACAAAGGGCTTTCAGGGAGTTCCGGTGATGCTTGTGGTGGAACGCCCTGGCAGGGAACTTATCCTGCGCGGCGAAGGCACTATAACGGCGTATCTGCGTGAACGAAACTATCTGCACCAGGAGCTCAATTTTTCAGCTATTCTGGAGTCTGCGCACAACAGCACGGACAAATAAGCAGGGCGCTGCAAACGCTATCTCAACGCGCCCTGCTTGAAGTGGTCAGCTTACGCTAAAAGCTGGTTTGCCCTGGTCAGGGCCTGGTTAATATCAGCGCAGAAGTTTTCCGTACCAATCAGATTCTCTGTGCCCATACGTTCAAAAACCATCCGCGCCCTGTCGCGCACTCCAGACATCACCACATGAATGCCCTTGGCTTTGCAGCGGCGTACAAAAATTTCCAGGGCATTGACTCCAGACAGGTCCACGGCAGGCACCTTGCGCATCCGCAGGATAAAAATCTTGGGCTGTTCTTCCAAAAACAAAAGCACATCCTGAAAGCGATCCGCAATACCAAAAAAGAACGGGCCATCAATCTCATATACCCGTACCCCTTTGGGCACAATAAATTCCTCCTGAAATCCGGAATACACCACCTGTGTTTCGCCTAATTCGCAGGAATTGATTGCTGTCACTTCGCTCATGCGGCGCATGAACAAAAGAGCGGCCAGCAGCACGCCCACATAGACCGCCACAGTCAGATCAATGACAACGGTCAGCACAAAGGTCAGCAGCATAACCGAGGAGTCAGACTTGGGCGCACGAAAAACACGCACAAACTTATGCACCTCACTCATGTCCCAGGCCACCACAATCAGCACTGCGGCCAGGCTGGCCAGGGGAATAAATGAGGCCAGTGGTGCTAAGAATAAAACAAATGCAACCAGCACCACAGCATGGAGAATTCCAGCCACGGGTGTCTGCCCGCCTGAACGGATGTTGGTTACAGTACGGGCAATGGCTCCGGTGGCCGGGATTCCTCCGAACAGAACTGATGCGATGTTGGCTGTGCCCTGGGCCACCAGTTCCACGTTGGAATTATGCTTGTCTCCGGTCATGCCATCTGCAACCACGCACGACAAAAGCGATTCAATCCCTGCTAAAAGAGCTATGGTCATGGCATCGGGCAATAAAATACGGACCTGCTCCAGGGTGATTGTGGGCAGAACCAAGCTTGGCAATGTGCTTGGAATACCTCCGAAACGGCTGCCAATGGTTTCCACATCCAGGCCCAAAGCCCATACAAGACACGACGCAACCAGCACGCCGACCACAGGGCCTGGAATGCGCGGAATGGTGCGCCGTACAATCAGAATTATTGCCAAAGTCGCCCCGCCCATAAGTACGGTCACCGGACTGATTGTCTGTACGTGCTGGGCATACGCGGCCCATTTGGCAAAAAATTCCGGTGGCACATCCTGCATGGACAGACCAAAAAAATCCTTCATCTGAGAAGAAAAGATCAGCACGCCAATACCAGCGGTAAATCCAGTGGTCACAGGGTAGGGGATATATTTAATCAGCGAGCCCAGGCGACAAAATCCAAAAACAAGCAGAATGGCCCCGGCCATGAGCGTGGTCACAACCAGCCCATCGTAGCCATGTTTGTAAATCACATTAAAAATAATAACGACAAAAGCCCCGGTCGGACCACCTATCTGATAGCGACTTCCGCCCAGCAATGAAATCAGAAAACCCGCCACAATGGCTGTGAACAGGCCGCGATCCGGGGTTACGCCAGAGGCAATACCAAAAGCCATGGCCAAAGGCAGGGCCACAATACCAACCGTAATCCCTGCAATGCAGTCCTTAATAAATGTTCCTTTCCTGTACCCGGCCTGAAACAAGGTACAGGTTCGTGGCAAAAATGATTCCTTATCCCCCACTGACAAACTAGACATACGTATTTCTCCCCAAACAAAGAACTCGCTGTTTCGCCAACCACACCCACGTTGGCCTGGACAATAAAGCCAACGCCCCTACGCCCGCGCAGCACGGTTGACAAGAAATTTTCCCCACCCGGAGATATAAATATAACTAGCTGAGATTATAGTTTATTTTGCAATAAAACATGCACTTGACTCAGGAAGTTTTCTGATTGCTGACAGGCACAAAAAAAGGCCCACCCAAAAGCATGAGTGAGCCTTGATCGGAAAGAAAAAACAAGGCTTAGGCAAAAACCTTTTCAAACTTGGGCACAACGTCCTTTTTGCGGGACATAACGCCAGGCAGCCATGCCTTGCCATCAACTGGCTTGGCACCAAAAGCCTTTTCCACCACAGAAGCATCGTCAGAAGCGACCAGGATTTCAGAGCCTTCCTTCATAATGTCGGTCAGCAACAAAAATACAGAATGGTTGCCCTTTTCGCCCTTAAGCGCAGCAATGTCAGCGGCCAGATCAGCTTTCACTGCATCCAGGATGGACAGGTCAACCACTTCCAGCTGACCAATGCCCACTTTGGTTCCATTCATGTTAAAATCTTTGTAGTCACGCAGAACCAACTCACGAGCCGGTGTGCCTTCCACAGCAGACTTTACCTTGAACATCTCCATGCCCAGAGCAGCCAGATCACTCACGCCAGCAATCTTGCCCAGAGCGGCAGCAGCTTCCTTGTCTGCAGGAGTGCAGGTGGGGGATTTGAAGATAACAGTGTCACTCAAAATAGCGCACAGCATGATGCCAGCGATATTTTTGGGGATTTCCACGCCGTGAAAAGCGTACATGGCGTTAATCACAGTGGCAGTACAGCCCACAGGCCAAATCCAGCATTCCAGAGGACTGGAGGTGGTCAGATCACCCAATTTGTGGTGATCAACAATGCCCAGTACTTCGGCCTGCTTAATATCATCAGGCAACTGAGCCAGATCAGACGTGTCAACCAAAAACACTTTTTCACCGGCGTATTCGGTTTTTACAGCAGGTGCGGCAACGCCGAACTTCTCAAGGATGAACTTGGTCTCAGGGGGCAGTTCGCCCTGAGCAGTGGGAGTGCAGGCAACACCCAGTTTGCTCTTCAGATCAGCCAGGGCAATGGCGCTGCATACGGTATCAGAATCAGGATTCTTGTGGCCAAAAACATAAACAGACATAGCAGAATTCCTCCTACAAGGTGGTGTTTTACAGGCTAAAAAACCAAAACTTTGTGCTAAATATCACAATACTTCTGCGCTGCCAAGCACAAACATGCCCTCTGCCCACAAATAAAGGCCAATACCTGCTGTTAAAAGGATACTTTCTTTAACAACATCCTGAAACAAAAAGGTAAAAATTACTCACGCACAATAAAAAAACCCGCCATGCAGCATCATGACGGGTCTTTGTGACTGAATACAGCGACGTGACAGCTATGCTTTATTGGCTGCCATGGCGAGTCGGGAAATTCTCCGGGCTGCATTACGCTTATGCACAACGTGCTTACTCGCAGCCTTGTCCAGCACAGAGGTAGCAGCGTGCAGGGCAGTGGCAATAGCTTCAGGGTCGTTTGCCTCAATGGCCATACGCACGGCCTTAACCGCATTTTTGACCCGAGTTTTCATCATTCTGTTTCTGTCACGATTCTTTAAGCTCTGGCGATGTCGCTTAAGAGCAGATTTATGATTAGCCAAGGTAAAACTCCTTTCAGGTGTTGTTCGCGTGTTTCAGTCAGTAAATACGATGTCTCTGCAATCTGGCGGCAGTTAGTCGAGAGGCCAACACAGTGTCAAGTCTTTTAGACCTGCAATTTCCCAAAATCCGCCACCTGGCTCAGTGGTGTCAGCACACGCAGCAAAAGATTGAGCCGGTTTGCTCGCACTGCCTGATCATCGCACATAACCATGACCTGATCAAAAAAACTGTCCACCGCAGGTTTAAGGCGTTGCAACATGGCAAGCATGGCTGGATATTTCCGCGCAGCAGCCAGGCTTGCCCATTCAGGCTCAACAGTTGTTACCACAGCCCACAATGCCCGTTCAGCCTCATGTTCAAAGAGCCGTGCATCCACCTGACCAGTCAGACTGGCATCTGCCTGCTTGCGAATAATATTAGCCACGCGCTTAAAAGTCAGCACAGATGCTTCAAAATCTGCCTCCTGACTCAAAGCAACCAATGCCTGCACACGCGCCCAGGTATCTGTAATATCGTCGCACCCCACAGCCAGTGCTGCATCCAGAATGACTGTTTCCACGCCCTGCGCACTCCAGAATGCACGAAGGCGATGCGCAAAAAAATCAAGCAGAGTATCCAGTGCTTCGGCCGGAGCAAGCTTCCACTGCACACCGCTATAGCTCCCCTGCGCTTCCTGCAGAAGAGCACGCAGACTCAAATGAAATCCATGGTCCAGGATAATCCTGATCACGCCCAGGGCATTGCGGCGCAGGGCATACGGATCAGCCGTGCCAGTGGGCATCATGCCCAGCCCAAAGCACCCGACCAGATTATCCAGCTTATCTGCCAGGCTTAACAGAGCGCCAGGCAGGGAAGAAGGCACAGGGGAATCTGCGCCAGCAGGAAGATACTGCTCTGCCAGGGCCTGGGCCACTGTTTCAGATTCACCTTTTTGCCGGGCATAGATACCGCCCATAATCCCCTGCAGGTCGTCAAATTCATAGACCATCTCAGAGACCAGATCAGCTTTGGCCAGATGCCCTGCCCGTTCCAGTTCAGAGGCCAGCTCAGGCGCGACCTGTTGGGCAAAATACGGGGCCATTGCTGCCAGACGGCGCGACTTGTCGCCCATGGTTCCCAAAGGGCCAATAAAAATAACCCGGTTCAGTTTATCCAGCCAGGTATCAAAATGAGCAGCAGAATCAGCTTCCCAGAAAAAACGTGCATCTTCCAGCCTGGCTCGCAGCACACGCTCCCAGCCCTTGCGCACCAAAGCTGGTTCACGGGAAATAATGTTGGTGGCCGTCAAAAACCACGGCAGCAGCGCGCCATCAGGGCTGCGCAGGCCAAAACTTTTCTGATGTGTTTCCATGCTGGTGAGCAGCACTGCATCTGGCAGGGCTAAAAACTTCTCATCAAATTTGCCCAGGATCGGACACGGGGTTTCCACCAGATTGGCCACTTGATTCAGCAGCGCGTCAGACCATTCAACACTGGCTCCGATTTCTGCGGCCAGCTTCTCCCCCTGCGTCCGAATGACTGCCTTGCGCTCTGTAGCCTGCAAAAGCACATGCCCCTGGGTACGCACTGTTTCTGCATACGCGTCTGCATGAGGCACAGTAAATGGCCCAGGCCCCAGCACCCGGTGCCCGCATGTCTGATTGCCGGCCTGCAGGCCAGCAAAGGCAAAAGGCACAATCTCTGTATCAAGCAGGGCCAGGATCCAGCGCACAGGACGACCAAAGGTACAGTCCTTGCCAATCCACTGCATTTTTTTGGGAAAGGACAAGGCCCCCAGGATCTGCCGACAGGTTTCTCCTAAAATTTCAGCTGCTGCTCGGCCCCCCACTGTTTTTTTCAAGGCCAGGTACTCGCCTTTTTCTGTCTGTTCCACATAAACCTGATCAAAGGGCACACCTTGTGAAGCAGCAAAACCAAGTCCGGCCTTGGTTGGCTTGCCTTCGCTATCCAGGGCAATACGCACTGGTGGTCCGGAAACAACAATTTCTTCCTTTTTTTGCAGTGCGGCCACAGCAGGAATATCCACCACTAACCGCCGTGGCGTGGAAGCAGTATGTACCGGACCTGCTTCAAGACCCGCCTCCTGCAAGGCAGCACTAAATCGCTCGGCAAGTTCCTGATCCAGAGCTGCCAGAAAACGCGCGGGCATTTCCTCAACGCCAATTTCTAATATAAAATGCGCCATAACCTTCTCCTCACGCTACCTGGGCTGGTGATCCTGAAACCATAAGCGGATAGCCCATGGCTTCGCGCTGCTCCACATACAATTTAGCCACAGACGATGCCAAAGCACGGACCCGGCCAATGTACTTGGCCCGCTCTGTGATGGAAATTGCTCCACGAGCATCAAGAAGGTTAAAGGCATGGGAACATTTCAGGCAGAAATCATAGGCTGGCCAGGGCAGACCTGCCGCGCACAAGGCCGCGCATTCAGCTTCACAGGCATTGAAAAAATCAAGCAACATGGCCTGGTTGGAGTGATCAAAATTGTATTTGCACTGCTCCACCTCGGCCTGATGATAGATCTGACCATAGCTTACCTGATCATTCCAGGCCAGGTCATACACAGACTCCTTTTCCTGCAAGTACATGCTCAGTCGTTCCACCCCATAGGTAATTTCACAACTAACAGGCTCCAGGTTAATGCCGCCCACTTGCTGAAAATAGGTAAACTGGGTCACTTCCATGCCATTGAGCCACACTTCCCAGCCCAGCCCCCAGGCACCCAAGGTAGGGCTTTCCCAGTCATCTTCCACAAAACGGATATCATGCACATGTTTATCAATGCCCAATACGCCCAGGCTGTCCAGGTAAAGCTCCAGCACATTGGCTGGCGACGGCTTTAAAATGACCTGAAACTGAAAATAATGCTGCAGGCGATTAGGATTTTCGCCATAGCGGCCATCTGTAGGACGGCGGGACGACTCCGGGTAGGCGACTTTCCATGGTTCAGGGCCTAGTACCCGCAAAAAAGTGGATGGATTAAATGTGCCTGCCCCGACTTCCATATCGTAGGGATACTGCAGCACACAGCCCTGGTTGGCCCAGAATTGCTGCAAATTCAGAATAACATTTTGAAAATTCATTCTCTTCTCCTCTCAACCATTCCCATTTAACAGCGATAAAAACCATGGCCTTCGCTGCGCAGACCAAGATGATAGTGCACAAAGGCATCTACAACTCGTGCACATTCTTCACGCACATGCGCTGGAAGATTCCACCGTGCCCACTCAGCTGGATTGCTCTGACCAAGAGCACCCAGCAGCCGCAATGTAGCCTGGCTGATGGAAAGTGTGCGCACTGCGCTTGATGCACAGCGCAAGCAATATATCCCGCCTTCATGCACAGCAAAGACTGCCCGATGATGTGGGTCCATGCCCTGTCCGCACCCACGACAGCGTTCAAAATCTGGCTGATAGCCCTGACAAAAGGTAAGTCTGGCGCGAAACAAAAGAGGCAAAAACGAGGATGGCGCTGGTCCATTTTCCAGGGCTTCCAGCGTTTCCACCAGGAGCGCATACGATGGGGCATATTCTTCTGGATCAAAAAGCTGGGACTCAAAAAAACGCACACAATTGGCCATCATGCCCAGATTTTTAATGTTGCGCTTTAAGCCGGGAAACCCGCGCAAAAGCGTCCCTTCTTCCAGACAATGATAGCGCCGCAATCGGTCCAGCCCGACTCGAAAATGAACCACGGAAAAAGGGTCCAGACAGCCACAAAAACGGCGCCTGCTCTTGCGCCCGCCAAAGGCAAAGCCTGTCAGCAGGCCGTGCTGGGGAGAAAAAAAACGGACCCAGCAGTCCGCTTCTCGAAATGTGCCGACCCGCAGCACAACCACATCCCCGGAAAATTCAGTCACACCGGCCATCTACTGGATAACAAGAGTTCTGACTTCCCCCAGCTTGGCATCAAAAGGATATGGCTGACCATCAAGGGTCATCAGGACCCCGCCTGCATTGCCAAATTTAATGCTGAGGGATTGCGCGAATACAATGGTTGCTGTTTCGCCTTTGCGCAAAAAATAGTCCATTGACTTGCCATCCGGGCGAGCCTGAAGCCAGGTCGCGGCATGGGCGGTAATGACAAGGGTGCGCTCTGAATCAGTGCCAGCCCCAGGCATATCGGGTGCAGAGCCAGGCGCAGGGCTCTCGCCCTGCACAACAGGCTGAGACGGCGATATTTCAGGCTGGTCTGCAGGAGTTGCAGCAATTGATGACGTGTCCTG
>JAAYGZ010000311.1 GCA_012727515.1 Desulfovibrionales bacterium | reverse complement strand
GAGCTTCCTTGGGAAGGATCTAACAAATACAGCAGGGGCACATTATTGTGTCCCTGCTGTATTTGCTGGAAGAGTATGTCAGAAAAACGTGCTGATTACGCGGATTTACATCTGCATCCATCCTGGAATCCGCTCTGGCCAGTGTTGCTACGCAGCAGGGGTCTGGACAGGCTCAAGCACTGCCACGGCCCAGGCACTGGCTTCATAATACATGCTTTCGACCTGCTGCTGATTCAAACTTAAATCCAGCAAAGCCTTGGTACGCACTGCATGGTCATCATCTTCAAAAGCGATCAAGAGACGCATGAGTGGCGCATATTCACAGGTCGCATCGCCAAGCAGGGCTTTTTTCTGTCCATCAGTAAGTGGCAAGTAGCTGATAACCTCGGTCATGGGGATGCCCAAAATGGCGTCAAGCAAAGAAAACATGCCCAGTAAAAACAATTCATCCGGATTAAATCCCCAATAATCATAGGCCTGAATAACCTGTTCCAGGAATTTGGCCCGGCGCAAGGCAAAGAGCATAAGTTCGGTTTGGTGTTCGCCCTGCGAAATATCTGCCAGCAGGATCGCACGCAGCCAGCGGCGCAGATTGTTCCAGCCCAACAGGGTCAGGGCCTGGCGAATGGATTCGACTTTGCGCGCAAATCCAAAGGATGGAGAGTTAAGATAGGTGAGAAGACGGTAGCTCAGACTGACATCAGACTGGATGGTTTGCGCCAGTTGATCAAGGTCCGGGTCCGGGGCCTCAATACTGCGCATAATGTGCAGGCGCGAGTTCTGGTGTGTGGAAAGTGTTTTGCCAGGGATTATTTCCGCTGTTTTGAAATAGCGGCCCTGGAAAAGCGTACAGCCACAGGCTTGCGCTGCTTCAAATTCGGTCTTGGTGTTGACAGCCCGTGCAATACAGGTTCGTCCATGCATGGTTTGCGTCCAGTCCGGGTCTGTCGCGCGGGGCAGAGTCGCAAGATAAAGATGCGAAGCATATTCCAGAGCCGGAGCGTGAGCCGTGATTCCGGGCTGCCATTCCAGAACAATGGTATGGCCGTTGGCAGCCAGATCTTGAAGGGCGGTAACCAGGCCGGGCTGATCCTGTAGCGTGGCCGGGACTAAAATGGCTGATAAGGCCGCAGGCAGGGCATGGGGCATTTGGCTGGTAAGTTGCGTCAGCGTGTAGGACAGTACAAGTTTTTTGTTGCGGGCCAGGATACTGCGCAGGCCGACATAATCCCCGGCAATAATAGCAGCCCCAACATTGGCTTGCTCTGGTACAGCCTGAGGCCGCGCATCTAATTCTGTTGTGGTTTGGATTTCATAGCCCCAAATAGTTTTTCCGGCAGTAAAAATCGGAGTGCGGGCCAGAAGGTGGAGGTTCGCTGGCGGCGTAGGGTGTTTTTGCATGTGGTGATCCGGTCCGTGTGAAGGTTAGCTTGGCCCTCATGGGCAGGCAAGAGAGTCGCGTTTTCTTATGGTGGTGTGTATCGCAATCCCATAGAAAAACAAGCAGAGATCCGCGCTGTCTTTACAGCGCATATCCTGGTTCAGAGATTTTTTAATAAGCCTGGCTCTGATTTTTTTTCTGTAGAGTAAGATTCAGATATGACTGAGAATTGTCCTTTTTGTGCTGGGTGTGGTCTATAAAATTACTGGAATTGGTTGAGCAAAAATGTCATTTTTTCGGGCGCAGGACAGGTGCGCATCATTCACAAGAGCGCCTTGGGCCTGTGCAGATTGTTCGACCAGATCATAATTATCACATTATTATCACATTTTGTGCCAAAATATATAAGCCTGTTATGCGGAGGAATCCATGAACGGAATTATGGCGCGTCGGGACGCCATCAAAGCAATTACTGAGTACAAGCCTGAGCCAGCGGCTTTGAATTTTAATGAATCATCGCCAACAGAAATTTTTGGCTGCAACGTGTTCAGCGATAAGGTTATGCGCCAGCGATTGCCCAAAAAAGTTTACGTATCCTTGAAAAAAACCATGGAACTGGGTGAAAAGCTGGACCCGTCTGTGGCAGATGTGGTGGCCAATGCCATGAAGGACTGGGCCATTGAAAAAGGAGCCACGCATTTTACCCATGTATTTTACCCCCTGACAGGTCTGACCGCAGAAAAGCATGACTCATTTCTGGTGCCTGATGGCAAGGGTGGTGCTTTGGCGGAGTTCAGCGGCACCATGCTCATTCAGGGCGAGTCTGATGCATCGAGTTTTCCATCCGGCGGTCTGCGGGCTACATTTGAAGCCAGGGGCTACACGGCCTGGGATGTCACCAGCCCGGCCTATCTTTTAGAAAATCCCAATGGCACATTTTTATGTATTCCCACGGCGTTTGTCTCCTGGACTGGTGAAGCGCTGGATAAAAAGACGCCGCTGTTGCGTTCACAACAGGCGCTCAACAAACAAGCCAAGCGCGTATTACAACTTTTTGGCGTGGAAACCAGACTGCCTGTGACCTGCTATGCCGGGGCTGAACAAGAGTATTTTCTTATTGACCGCAATTTTGTGTTTGCCCGCCCTGACCTGCTTATTGCGGGGCGCAGCCTTTTCGGGGCCAAGCCTGCCAAAGGCCAGGAGTTTGGTGATCAATACTTTGGAGTTACCCCGCGCCGGGTGATGTCCTTTATGATGGAGGTGGACCGGGAGCTGTTCAAGCTCGGTATTCCCGTCAAAACCAGGCATAATGAAACAGCGCCCAGCCAGTTTGAAATTGCGCCTATTTATGAACAGGGCAACCTGGCCACGGACCACAACCAACTCATCATGGCTGTTCTGCGCAGCGTGGCCAAGCGTTATGGCATGGTCTGCCTGCTGCATGAAAAACCGTTTGCCGGCATCAATGGTTCAGGCAAGCATCTTAATTATTCCATAGGCAATGATGAAGTAGGATGTTTGTTTGAGCCGGGCGATACGCCCCATGACAATGCCCAGTTTCTTGTTTTTTGCGCTGCGGCTATCCGCGCTGTGTATAAATACGGGGCGTTGCTGCGGGCTACTGTGGCCAGCGCATCCAATGACCACCGCCTTGGCGCTCATGAAGCACCTCCGGCCATTATTTCTGTGTATCTTGGGGAGCAGCTGACGGATGTTTTTGAGCAGATCAAGCACGGCAAGGTTAAAGGCTGCAAGCAGAAATGTATTATGAACATTGGGGTGGATACTCTGCCCCCTCTGCCCCGTGATCCAGGGGATCGGAACCGCACGAGTCCATTTGCCTTTACTGGCAACCGTTTTGAGTTCCGGGCCGTTGGTTCTTCCATGTCTATTGCAGGCTCGCAGGTGGCCTTAAATACCATCTTGGCTGAATCATTAGACTATATTGCCACAGAACTGGAGCAGGCCACAGGTGGCGATGAGAAAAAATTCAATGCCGCAGTGCAGGCTGTGCTGCAAAAAATCATGCTGGATTGTGAAGCCATTATTTTTAACGGTGATGGATATTCTCAGGAATGGCAGCAGGAGGCAGAACGTCGAGGCCTGCCCAACCTCAGAACCACCCCGGATGCTCTGCCTGCCCTTACAGCGCCATCCTCAATTGCGCTTTTCACCAAATATGGCGTGCTGAGTGAAGCAGAACTACGCTCTCGTGAAGAAATTTATCTGGAACAGTACTGCAAAACCATTGAAACCGAAGCCAACCTGATGCTGCGTATGGCCAAGACCGTGATTTTTCCGGCCTCGTTCCGCTATCAGAATGAGCTGGCTCAGGCCTGTGCCAATATGCAGGCCATTAACAGGGAATATGGAACCACCACGCTGGATCAGCTTACAGCCAACCTGCGTGGGATGCAGAAAGTAACCTATGAATTGCAGGAGCTGATAGATTCACCCAGGGGTGGCACAGCTCTGGTTCAGGCCAGATATTACTGTGATGTTATTTTGCCAGCCATGGCTGAAGTCCGTAAACATGCTGATCTGCTGGAAACCATTATTGCCGATGATTTATGGACTCTGCCCAGCTACATGGAAATGTTGTTTATCCGCTAGCGGACCCTGGGGTGCATATACATGCTGCATGGATACAGGCCGTTTCCGTAAGGAGCGGCCTTTTTTTATTTGTGCTTCAGCAGGCTTCTTGACCGGTCACAGGGGTATATATACAGAAAATGCGATTTTTTACCGGTGGGATGAGGATTTGTGCGCGGGACGGGCCGCTTGGCCTTGCAACACAGTACCTGTCAGGAGACTATCATGACACGAAGGATTATTCAGGTTGAGGAAAAAGTGCCTGTACTTCAGGGCTTTCCCCTGAGTTTACAGCATTTATTTGCCATGTTCGGGGCATCGGTCCTGGTGCCGACATTGTTTCGTATTGATCCGGCCATTGTGCTGCTCATGAACGGCATTGGCACGCTGCTGTACCTGGTTTTGTGCAAAGGTAAGGCTCCGGCATTTTTAGGTTCCAGTTTTGCATTTTTATCTCCTGTTTTTGTGGTGCTGGGTACGGACCAGGCCCTGTGGGGCGCGAACTATCCCCTGGCCCTGGGCGGATTTATCGCTTCAGGGCTTATTTTTTGCCTGGTTGCGCTGGTTATCGGCAGATTTGGTTCTGACTGGATCAAGGTTGTTCTGCCGCCAGCCACCATGGGGCCTATTGTGGCTCTGATTGGTCTGGAGCTGGCAGGCGTGGCCACAGGCATGGCTGGCCTGACCCCGGATGCCAATGGCGCGTATAATTTTGACGCCATTGTTGTCTCTATGGTCACCTTGCTGGTGGTTGCCTTTGGCTCAGTGGTTTTTCGGGGGTTTATGGCGGTTATTCCCGTGCTGATCGGCATTATTGTGGGCTATGTTGTCTCCATTTTTATGGGCATGGTGTCCTTTGACAGCATTGCTGCGGCCCCGGTGCTGGCCTTTCCGAGCGTATATGTGCCCAAGTTTGATCTGAATGCCATTATCATTATTCTTCCCGCATCCTTGGTGGTTATTTCCGAGCATATCGGGCATCTGGTGGTGACAGGAAATATCGTCAACCGTGATCTGACCAAAGATCCTGGTCTGCACCGCTCTTTGCTGGGTGATGGTTTGTCCACCATGCTTTCGGGATTTATGGGTTCTGTGCCAGTGACAACCTATGGAGAAAATATCGGAGTCATGGCCATTACCCGGGTCTATTCTGTGTGGGTCATTGGCGGGGCAGCAGTTATTTCCATTGCCCTGGGCTTTGTGGGCAAACTGTCTGCGTTTATTCAGTCCATCCCGACCCCGGTTATGGGCGGAATCTGTATTTTGCTTTTTGGCGTTATTGCGGCCTCTGGTATTCGGATGCTGGTTGAAGCAAAGGTGGATTATTCCAAGCCAGCAAATCTTATGCTGACCGCTGTGGTGCTGATTGTGGGTTTAAGCGGCGCCGCAGTATCCATTGGAACAGTGCAGCTCAAGGGCATGGCCCTGGGCACTGTGGTTGGTATGGGCTTGTCCATGACGTTTCACGCTCTGGAATGTCTGGGCCTGACCCAACACAACAGCACGGCTGAATAAAACGTCATCCTCTGGGTGCGTAACACCGCCGGCTATGCACCCAGAGAAACAAGACAAAAGTCCTGCACATCTACCAACCCAAGGTCTGTCAGGCGCAGGCGCGGAATAACGGGCAGGGCAAGAAACGAAAGCAGCATAAACGGATTGATGGATTCCGGGCAGCCCAGAGTGCGGGCTGCAGCATTCAGTTGGTCTAAAGCCAGCGTTACCTGGGCAGGCTCCTGGTCACTCATAAGCCCGGCCACGGGTAACGGAAGTTGCGCACAAATCTGCCCGGCGCATACGCAGACCAAACCTCCGCCAGACGCAACCAGGGCCTGGACAGCAGCCAGCATGTCCTGATCATTTACCCCTGCCACAATCAGATTGTGTGAATCATGGGCCACTGTGCTGGCCAGAGCGCCACGCTGAAGCCCCAGCCCGCGTACCAGCCCCAAGCCAATATGACCTGAACCGTGATGCCGTTCCAGCACTGCCAATTTGGCAATGTCGCGCCTAGGGTCAGCCACAATGTGGCCATGTTCCACAGTGGGCAGAAGCTCAACGGATTCAGTGACAATTTGTCCAGGCACAACCTGGATAACCCGCACCGGCCCTTCATGGGCTGGAATTGTCAGAGATGGAGGCGGGTCTGGCGCAATATGCACGCTCTTGGTCACTGTGTGGGCTGAAGGTCCAGCAGCCCACGAGTGGGCATCAATGGGCTGTCCGGCCAGATACACTTCTGCAATGCTCAATTCTTCCAGGTCATCAAGCAGCATGAAATCAGCCCGAAATCCAGGAGCAATGGCTCCTCTGCGGCGCAGTCCAACATAGCGGGCCGTATTGATTGACGCCATTTGAATGGCCCGCAGGGGCGATATGCCGTGGCGTATGGCCAGCCGTACCGTGTAATCCAGATGCCCGTGTCGCACCAGATCGTCGCAGTGGCGATCATCTGTGACCAGGGAACAGTTCTGGCTATTATAGTCCTGGACCAGGGGCACAAGATCACGCAAGTTTTTTGCTGAGCTGCCTTCACGGATCATCAGATGCATACCCTTGCGGAGTTTTTCTCTGGCTTCATCCAGGTGACAGGATTCATGGTCTGAGGCTGGGCCTGCCAGAATATAGGCACTAAGATCATGTCCACTCAGACCTGGGGCATGGCCATCACGAGGGTATCCGGCAGCGGCCTGAAGTTTGGCCATAACATCAGGGTCTTCAGACAGCACTCCAGGATAATTCATCATTTCTGCCAGGCCCAGGATACGGCGTAGATACGTGGCAAGCATATGATCTATGTCGCCCGCATCCAAGGCTGCTCCGGCTGTTTCCAGGTGCGTGGCAGGCACGCACGAAGGCATCATGCAGTAAATTTCCACAGGCAGGTTTGTCGTGACATCAAGCAGCCACTTGATACCTGAGAGGCCTAAAACATTGGCAATCTCATGCGGGTCGCAAACAACCACTGCTGTGCCGTGAGCTGCCACGGTTCGGGCAAAACGGACCGGGTCCAGCATGGTGGATTCAATGTGAATATGGCCTTCAATAAGGCCTGGGCAGAGGTAGTGTCCCCTGGCCTGCACCACGGTGCGCGCTGCATAGTCGCCAAAGCCAATGATCACGCCATCAGACACAGCCACATGAGCATGATGAATTTCACCTGACAGAACATTGATGACCTGACAGTCCTGAATCAGCATGTCCACCGGAGCCAGGCCCCGTGCCTGAGCAATAAGAGAAGGTCTGGATCTGGTCATGTACATCGCCTCGGTTGAGAAAATGCTGGGGTTATGCTGATTAAACCGAAATTCATCATTGCGACCGCGAGGAATCGAAGCGGGAAGCAATCCAGAATTATTGATTGAGCACTACGTTACAGATTGCCGCGTTGCTGCGATCTACCCATAGGGCATAAACCCGCAAGGACTGAGCTGATCAGCGCGTCCCTAGTTGAGTTTTGAGGTAATATTGTCCCGAATCCAATGACTATCCCACCATTCAATGGGCTGCACCTGTATTCCGGAGATAAGCATGCCAAAGTGCAGGTGATCGCCGCCAGCCATGCCTGTTGCTCCTGTTTTGCCAATGATCTGATTGCGTTGGACTGTATCACCTTTGTGCACATGGATTTCGCTGAGATGAGAGTACAGGGAATGGACGCCAAAGCCATGATCCAGAACAATGACATTACCGTAAATACCCATAAATTCCGCCAGGATCACGCGCCCGGTATTGCCAGCCGGCACCGGCGAGGTGACCAGGGAGGCCAGGTCAGCGCCCAGATGGGTCTGATTATCAATGGGATTATTCTGGTACATATAGGTCCGGTTATCCCCGAAACCAGCCATGGGCGCACTGTTGGGCAGGCGGACAAAGGTTC
>JAAYGZ010000310.1 GCA_012727515.1 Desulfovibrionales bacterium | reverse complement strand
CTTTGTGCAGGACAACCGTGTGCAGGTACATCTGCTTCAGGATCACCGGGGCCTGTATATCCGCGCAGTCCTTTCTGACGGTGTGCACACTGCAGAAGCAGTGATCCGCGACAGCCATTATAATATTGTCAGCCTGAGCCTGGATGATCAGGAAACAATAAACTCTACCAGCGCCCTGCATTCTCGCTCCAGTGATACCTCGCGTCTGGAAGAATGGATTAAAACCCTGACCCTGGATGATCTGGTACGCCTGGTGGATGACCTGGACGAAGAAGACCGTGCGTTTTTATTAGAAGGCGTGCACACCAATCTTCGCCTTGCCGAGCATGGTTTAAAATACGGGCCAGGGCTGGGCATTGGCAAAACCCTTGATCGTCTGGTGCGCCAAAAACTTATTTGCCGCGACATGATTCTGGCAGCGCGCATACTTACTTCAGCTGCGGCTGATGCCCGTATGGGCGGAGTCAAGCTCCCGGCCATGAGTTCGGCTGGCAGCGGCAATCATGGGCTGACCGCCATTTTGCCTATCTGGGCTATTCGTGAATTTATTTTGTGCACGGAACAAACAGTGCTGGAAGCCATTGCTGTCAGTCACCTGGTCACTGCCTATGTCAAGGCCCAGACAGGCCGATTGTCTGCCATTTGTGGCTGCTCAGTGGCAGCAGGAGCAGGCGCCAGCGCCGGAGTCACCTATTTGCTTGGTGGCAGCGTGTCGCATATTGCCGGGGCCATTAAAAACATTACCGAAGATCTGGCCGGAGTTATTTGCGATGGCGCCAAGACTGGCTGCGCCCTTAAACTGGCCACAGCCGCTGGAACAGCTGTCCAGTCCGCACTGTTTTCCCTGCAGGGCGTGGATGTGCGGGCCACCGATGGTATTATCGGCAACTCGCCAGAACAAACCATGCAATATATCGGCACCTTGAGCACTGAAGGCATGATTGAGACAGACCGTACCATCTTAAAGATTATGCTGGCTAAACGTTTTTCCGGATTCTGAGGAAATGCTGATTCATTCCGAGGAGCGTAGCAACGCAGCAACCTATAACCTACTGATACGTCAAAGATTCTGGATTAGCACAGCGCTTCTCGCTTTGATTCTTCGTGGTTGCAATGACTTGTTTCGATGTAATCAGCGATTCCCTGAAGATGCGCCCATCCAGGACATTGCCTGAGTCCACGTAAAAGGCGTTGCTTTCCTGCGCTATCCCTGAAAAAAAATGACATTTAAGCATGTTGCGCGCACTTCATAAACCAACATATCTAAAAAGTATCATCAATATAATGGAGTAAGATCATGAATATATGCATTGTTGGCACAGGCTATGTCGGCCTGGTGTCTGCCGCGTGTTTTGCGGAAATGGGCAACATTGTTACATGCGTGGATGTTAATCCCGAAGTGATTGAAAGCCTGCGCCAGGGAAAAATCCATATTTTTGAGCCTGGTCTGGAAGAAATGGTGCGGCGCAATGCCCAGGAAGGCCGTCTGGTCTTTACCACTGACCTGGCTGAAGGAATGCAGGACAGTCTGTTTGTTTTTTGCTGTGTAGGTACTCCGGAAAGCAAGGATGGCAGCGCAGATCTGCAATACGTGCAGCAAGTGGCCCGTGATGTAGGCTCGCTCATGACAGATTATACAATAATTGTGGACAAATCGACTGTACCTGTGGGCACAGCTGATTCAGTACGCGCTCTTGTGCAGGAAGAATTAGATAAGCGTGGTGTGCATATTGAATTTGATGTAGTCTCGAACCCAGAGTTTTTAAAAGAAGGAGATGCGGTCAACGACTTTATGAAGCCAGACCGCGTTATTGTGGGCACAGATAACGTGCGCACTGCAGAACTGCTTAAAACTCTTTACGCACCGTATGCGCGTAACCGCGAAAAGCTCATTGTGATGGGCGTGCGCAGTGCAGAAATGACCAAATACGCAGCCAACTGCATGCTGGCGACCAAAATTTCCTTTATCAATGAAATCGCCAATATCTGCGAACGAGTTGGGGCAGATGTACGCGAAGTGCGCCACGGCATTGGCGCGGATCATCGCATTGGGTATCAGTTTATCTATCCTGGCATGGGCTATGGCGGCTCCTGTTTTCCCAAAGACGTGAAAGCACTTATTGGTACTGCCCGATCCAATGGCTACGAACCTCAGCTTTTATCCTCTGTGGATGACGTTAATGACCGTCAAAAAATAGTGCTGGCAGACAAAATTGAGGCCTATTTTGCCAACCAGGGCGGCGTGAGCGGCAAAACCCTGGCCCTGTGGGGCCTGGCATTTAAAGCCAATACAGATGATATGCGCGAAGCTCCGGCTCTGGAGCTTATCCGCAAGCTCACTGCTGCCGGGATGCGTGTCCGCGCCTTTGATCCGGTGGCCGGCTCCAATGCCAAAGCTCTTCTGGCCGGCAATCCCCTTGTTGAAATCTGTAGTGAACAATACGAAGCCACTCATGGCGCACACGCTCTGGCCGTGGTCACAGAGTGGAACCAGTTCCGCAATCCTGATTTTGTTAAAATAAAAGCAAACCTGAGTGCACCCATCCTTTTTGATGGTCGCAACCTGTATTCACCAGGCCTTATGGCCGCTGAAGGATTCGCCTATTTCTGTATCGGACGCTGACACATGCTGCTGCTTCCCCGGCCCGATCTACCCGATCTATCTGTGAACCATGATGTTCCGGTGATGCGCCTGCCTTGACACAGCACCACCTGCATCTTAATTTTTTCCATACTGCACACCTG
>JAAYGZ010000309.1 GCA_012727515.1 Desulfovibrionales bacterium | reverse complement strand
GGCTGCCCGGATCATCCAGATAATGGCCCAGATACCCGCAGGAATGCCTGCAAGAATGGGCAGGTACTTGGGCGAGCTCATCCAGGTGCCAATAATCGTGGGCGGAACCAGCTTGCGATAGGCCATATTGCGCATGGCGCCCATCAAATCTGCTGGCTTGGCTCCACGAGGGCAGAGTTCTGAACAAGTGCCGCAATTATGGCACAGCCAGATATCAATATCGTTGGTCAATTTGTCCTGCAAACCCCACTGCGCCCAGATCATTTCTTTGCGCGGGTAGGGATTCTCGGCAGGAGACATGGGACATACGACAGAACAGGTGGCGCACTGATAGCAATTCTTGAGATCAACTCCACCCACCTCCTGCAGCTCGTGAACAAACTGCAGGCTCGGCTCAATCTTCGTAGTTTTGGACATACACGCTCCTCCTAGTATCCCTTGAACGGGTTTGGACCAAGTTTGGTGATATCATCAACAAACTTGTCAATCATCGCGGGAACCTTGTCATATTCATCGATGGCAACCTGAAGCTGCTGTACGCGCTCGGTTTCAATACCCAGCTTGCCCAGTGTTTCACCGATATTGGCCATACGACGGTTGCACAGTTCAGAGCCTTTCACAAAATGGCACTGATAGTCTTCGCCATATTTGCAGCCCAGAAGCAGGCAGCCATCTGTGCCCTTGGACATGGCATCTGCAATCCAGATGGTGTTAACAGAGCCAAGGCAGCGCACAGGAACAATACGCACATAGGGGCTCCATTTTTTGCCGCGCAAGGCAGCCATATCAAGAGCCGGATACGCATCATTTTCACAGGCCAGAATAAGCATACGTGGTCCGCCCACAGCCATGTCATCAGGAACATCAACCTGCTTGATCATGGAGCCAATCTGGTCAACATTGTAATTATCAAAGGAGATAACACGTTCCGGGCAGGCACCCATACAGGTTCCGCAGCGTCGGCAACGAGAGGTATTGGGCATTGGATTGCCCTTTTCATCCTCATCCAGAGCGCCAAACGGACATTCTTCAGTACAGCGTTTACACTGTGTACAACGTACCAGGTTAAACTTGGGAAAGGACAAGTCGCCTGAACGAGGATGCACGGCCATACCACGATTGGCTGATTCCAGACACTGCACAGCTTTTAACGCCGCGCCAGCAGCATCTACTTCAGCCGTGGCCAGGGTCATGGGCTGGCGCACTGCTCCAGCAGCATAGATACCGGTTCGGCGTGTCTCGTACGGAAAACAGATGTAATTGGAATCTGCATACCCGCTGAAAAGCTCCAGATCAGGCATGGCCGGGCCCTGACGATACTGCAGCTTCAGGATTGGATCCAGGGCTGTGGTTGGTACCATGGCAGTAGGCAGCACCAGCATATCAACTTCCAGCTCAATCTTTTCTCCAAGCAAGGTATCTGTCAGCACGACAACGATATCTCCATCGCCGCCATCCCGCACTGCATTGACAACGCCCTTGGTCATCATCACGCCAGGATCATTTTGAGCTGCTTTATAGTACAGTTCATTTATGCCCGGAACCATCATGTGCTCATAGACCACAAAAGCCATGCCTTGCGGCATAAACTCGCGCACATAATTAGCCTGCTTCAGAGCGGTAAGTGAAGTCAGTTCAGCGCTGTACAGCAGATGCTTGTAGGTATCCTGCTTGACAAAGTTGGTTTTCGGGCCTTCGTCTTCGTCTTTGGTTTTCGTATCTGCAGCAGCCAGCGCAGCAGCCCTGGCTTCTTCTTCCTTGACTGCAAAAGGAGCAAGAGTATCGCCAAAGCCAAGCAAAAACATAACGCGTGCTGGCTTTTCACCATCAGTTGCGCGCACAATGTTACCTGCTTTGGCCATGGCCTCAAATTCCCGCGAGGTAACGACATTTTTTAATTTTCCGTATCCCAGTGGTTTGAGGTAGGAAGTCTCCTGGGGCACCCAGCCTGTGGCAATAACCACAGAGCCAATGGCCAGTGAGCGTTCTTCCCCGGCAACCTTGAGGGTCACATCGTATGCGCCAGGCGCGCCAGCAATGCTGACAATCTCGCTCTTGAGCAGAACATCTATTTTGTCTGATGCCTGAACATCAGCAATCTTTTTCTCCACACCAGTGTTTTGAGCCTTATCATACGGATGGCGCAGCGGAATGGTCTTATACATACCGACTGCCGCACCGCCCAATGAATCCTGCTTTTCCACCAGCGTGACTGCGTATCCAGCCTTGGCCACGTCAAGCGCAGCGGTCAGACCAGACCAGCCACCACCAATGACCAGCACATGCTTGACTGCTTCTACCATGTCGCCGTCAGGTACATTTGCCTTTTGCAGCTTAACAATACCCATGTTGACATAGTCAGTAGCCATTTTCTGCAACAATTCTGGTGTCTGTCCGGCAACAACAGGCTCGCCGCAAGGGTCATTATAGCACAGGGTACAGAGTTCGCGCAGATTGACCCGATCCACAAGAATCTCCGGGCCAAACTGATAGAACTCCCACTCCACACGAGGAGAAGAACCGCACGCGCAGACCGCATTGATTGCACCGGCATCAATATCGGCCTGAATCATGGCTCGACCTTCAGCAGAAGAAAGATGCGGATGAATCTTCACGACAGGGCAAAGATCTCCCCATTTTCGCTGCACCCCCTCGACGAGCTTCTGGATATCCAGAACTCCGCCCAGGCTTGCTTCATCAAAATATACTCCAATCTTGTCGGCCATGTCCTACCTCCCCCTCACCGTTTGGATCGCTTTCATGGCAGCTCCTGTGGCAGACTGCGCTGACTTCATGACATCCAACGGTTGTTTGGCACAGCCTGCGGCAAAAATTCCTTTTTCCTCACCACCCACAATAAATCCTTCTGCATCTACCGGGATATCAATGGGCAAGGAAGTTCCTGCCAGGCTGGGCTGCATTCCTGTAGCCAAAACCACAAGATCAAAACGCTCTACAGATTTGGTGCCAGACACCGCATCTTCAACAGTCACCCACACATCATCGCCTGCCTTGTCCTGCTCCACAGCCGCTACTTTGCCTTTTACAGCAAAAACCTTTTCATCAGCCAGGACTTTTTGGGCGAAATTGTCGTACCGACCTGGGGTGCGCAAGTCGATATAATAAATAGTTACTTCAGCATCTGGATATTGTTCACGAATATACTGTGCCTGCTTCAGAGATGCCATACAGCAGATATACGAACAAAAGCTCAAGTGATTTTCGTCGCGGGAACCAGCGCATTGCACAAAGGCAATTTTCTTTGGCATGCCACCGTCTGAAGGACGAAGAATTTTACCATCTGTTGGTCCAAATGGTGAAGCCAAACGTTCCATCTGCATGTTGGAGATACAGTTTTTCACTGCACCAGCACCCAGATTGGTCAGATTGGTCACATCATAAGGCTTCCAGCCAGTGGCAATAACAATAGAACCAACATTCAACTGAATAGTTTTTTCTTCATCAGTGAGATCAAGATATGCACAGTCCTGAACCAATGCTTTGTCCGCATCTGTCAGGCTGGCTTTGTCAACCACATAACGCTGTGGAAAGGCAAATGGCGCGTCCATGTACACAGGCTTGCGCGTACACAGACCAAATTCAAATTCATTTTCTACTTCAGCATCAAGATTCTCACACAGCGCAGACAAATCCGGGCTGCCAGGGCCTGCATAACGAGGCGCAATGCGCACGCTGACATCATAATTGCCAACACTGCCTTCGACTTTAACCACTTCAGCCAGCGTAAAAAATTTTACATTGGGATTATTTTTAATGCGTTGATATTGGATTTCAAGACCGCACGAAGGTGGACACAGCTTGGGAAAATATTTGTTGAGCTGCATAACACGTCCACCCAAAAATGGAGTCTTCTCAATGATGAAGACTTCATGACCGAGCTCTGCGGCCTCAAGGGCGGCGGTAAGTCCTGCAAAACCACCACCTATGACAAGTATGCTGTTGCTAGCCATTCGAGTCCTCCCAGAACACTCATGTTGAAGGCCATAAAAATGAATAGAATGGCCCATGCATGTCCTATAACCCCTAATAAGTTACAGATCACGCGCAGACCATTCTATTTCCTGGATACAGAAAAAAGGCTGCGGGTGGACCCGCAGCCTTTTGGCCCATAAACTTAGTCAGGGATGATCTGGTAGTAGTGTCTCTTGAAGACTTCAGTTTCACCAGTGGCTGGGTTGAACTTAGAGTTCACGAAGCATTTCCACTTTGCATCGTCCAGGCCCATGAAGTCTGCACGATAGTAGAAACCGGGGTAACGGCTTTCCTGACGGAAGCGGATGTGCTGCATGTGCAGACGAACAGTCCACAGTCTGTGGTACTGTTCCCAGCAGCGCAGCAGTTCGTGCAGATCACGAGCAGCCAGCTTCTGAGAGTCTTCTTCCAGCATGTCGAGCAGGTGGAAACCTGTGTCGAGCAATTTTTCAGAAGTGGTGTACAGGGTTGCAACACCGCCGCCGTACTCGTCAGTGGCCTTGATCAGGCGCATCATGAAGTTGTTCGGGGAGATGTAATGTGGGTTAACTACTGGATCAGTAGAAGCACCCTTGAACTCTTCATAGGTGTACCAGGGCTGATAGATTTCTTTCTTCAGCTGCTCGGCAGAAGCGCTCAGAGTTGGGGTGAAATCCTTGTGATCAACACAGTAGCGCACCATCTGCTTACCAACGATACGGCCTTCTGCGTGAGAACCAGAGGAGAACTTGTGACCAGAAGCACCAACACCATCAGCACAGGTGAACAGGCCGTTGACTGTGGTCATACGGTTGTACACCTTACCATTGGCAGCCTTGACCTGGTACTCTTCGGGAACCCAGGCTTCGGCAGGACCAGAAACCCAGATACCGCAGCAGCCGGAGTGAGAGCCGAGCAGGTAAGGTTCAGTGGGCATGATCTCTGAGCCGCGTTCTTCAGGCTTGATGTTCATGGCTGCCCACAGGTTGGCCTGGCCAACACACATATCCAGGAAGTCTTCCCAGGCTTCGGACTCAAGGTGTTTCTGCTCAGCCTTGGACAGGGTAGCAAAAGTGGTCTGCAGGGCAGTAGCGGTATCCATGTAGATCGGGCCACGGCCTTCACGCATTTCGCGCAGCATCATGTGGTTACGCAGACAGGTGGGGATAACATGACCCTTGGCGTATCCGCGATCCTCGTAAGGCTTCAGCATGGCGCGGTTGGTGACACAGTAGTCTTCACCCTTGGCGTTGGTGGCTTTGGCTTTGAACAGCAGGAACCATGCGCCAACCGGTCCGTAACCATCCTTAAAGCGGGCAGGCACGAAACGGTTTTCCATCATGGTCATTTCAGCGCCAACCTGAGCACACATGGTGTAGGTGGAGCCAGCATTCCATACAGGATACCATGCGCGACCAAGACCTTCACCAGTGGAGCGAGGACGATATACGTTTACCGCACCACCACAAGCCACGGACATGGCTTTGGCCTTGATGACATACACTTTATTTTCACGAACAGAAAAGCCAACTGCACCGGCGATCTGATTCGGAACCTTTGCGTCCAGGAGCAGCTTCACAATGAACAGGCGTTCAATGTAGCGATCTGCACCCAGAACGTTCTTGGCTGCTTCAGCAACGATGACCTTGTAGGACTCACCGTTAATCATGATCTGCCAGCGGCCGGAACGCACAGGAGCATCGCCATTTCGCAGGGACAGGCCTTCTTTCTTTGCAGCAGCGCCGTCCAGGTTCTTGCCATCTTTTTTGATCCAGCAAGGCAGGCCCCACTCTTCAAACAGATGTACAGAATCATCCACGTGACGGCCCAGATCAAAGATCAGGTCTTCACGAACCAGACCCATAAGGTCAGTACGGACCATGCGCACATAATCATCGGCCTCGTTTTCGCCGATGTAGGTATTGATTGCGGACAAACCCTGAGCAACAGCACCGCCACGATCAATGGCAGCTTTGTCAACCAACAAAATCTTAACGCCGAGCGGGTCACCCCAACGCACAGCTTCAATTGCTGTACCACAGTTACCCATACCACCACCAACCATGAGCAGGTCGGTATCAAGCTCGACAATTTCCGGCTCAGCCAAGGCCAAACCTTTTATCTCATCTTTAACAGGAATCTGAGGCATATGTTCCTCCTGAAATTTTTTCGTTATCGCAGTCTAAATTTAGGCCACAGCGGACTTGTAGGTGATCTTCAGATCAGGCTCGCCAATTTCAATCTTTTTGCCAAGGGCTTCTTTCGGAGCCTTCAGGGCTGTCTCAGTGTAGAGCAGTTCATTTTCAAGATCGCCAGGCTCTGGCTTGCCAGCAAAAGGATCAATGGAGCCTTCAACTGTGGTACGAATGGGGAACTTAAAGCGTTTTACTTCGCCATTACGGAACTGAACAGTCCACATGATGTCTTCAGCACCACGCAGCGGGATACAGGTTCCGCCCATAGGAGCAAAGTCAGCATAGGGGCGAGCAGTAATAGCGCCCTGGGGACAGATCTTGACACAGGAATAACATTCCCAGCAGGCTGCAGGCTCCTGATTGTAGGCCTTCATTTCCACTGGATCAAGAATCATCAGGTCATTGGGGCAGATGTACATGCAAGCAGTCTTTTCACCGCCCTTGCATCCATCACACTTTGCCGGATCAACAAAGGTTGGCATAATTCCTCCAATTAAAGAGTTAAAACAACTTCGCCATTAAGGACCAAAAAAACAATACGATTCCAAGTGCAGTGCTTGTGAAGCATTTATCAAAGCACCCATACCGTGTCAAGCCAGGCTCATCACCGGCGTGGATACCAGATATAGACCAAGCAAACAGGGGGCATGACAATATGCCCCCTGGGATTTTTATTACATCTTGGTTGCAGCAGCGTGGCTCTGCATCTTGATCTCAACCTTTTCGGTCAGACCAGCATAGTATCCACGCAGGATATCCAGAACTTCATCACGACCAAAATGGTCAGCCACAGGAGCGCCTTCGGACAGAGCCTTGCGCAGCTTGGTGCCGGACAGAACAACACGATCATCCTTGCTATGCGGGCAAGTGCGCAGAGAAGCCATGCCATCGCACTTGTAGCAATAGAAGGTCCAGTCAATCTTCATGGGCTGGGTGACCAGGTCTTTGCCAGGGCCAAGATTTTTGGGAATACGATCAAAGATTTCCTGGGCTTCGAACAAACCATAGAAATCACCCACACCAGCGTGGTCACGACCGATCAGCATGTCAGAAACACCATAGTTCTGACGGAAGGTGGCGTGCAGCAGGCCTTCACGAGGACCAGCATAACGCATATCCAGAGGATAGCCGCCCTGTACCACATTGGCCTTGACAAAATACTTGTCAATCAGGGTGTCAATGCACTTAATGCGTACTTCAGCAGGAATATCGCCAGGCTTCAGATTGCCAACCAGGGAGTGAATGAACACGCCATCGCAGACTTCCACAGCAATCTTGGCCAAAAATTCATGAGAGCGGTGCATGGGGTTACGCAACTGCAGAGCAGCAACTTTGCTCCATCCCTTTTCTTCAAAAGTTTTGCGAGCTTCAGCGGGAGACATGTAGCAACCGGGGAATCTGTCGCGATAATCGCCTTCGGACAGAACCTTGACCGGGCCAGCAACATTATACTTTTTCTGAGCCAAAACCATCTGTACGCCAGGATGATCTTTAGGTGCAATTTCCCAGAACTTATCATCTGCAGACTCTTCGCCCTGACCCTTGTAAACTTTTTCGCATTCCCACTTCTTGTCAGCTTCGGTCATTTCATAGACTTCAGCGACCTTCATGGTTGCCATAAAAACGCCCTTCTTGGGATCAAACAGAGCAATCTCTTCACCGACTTTTACTTCTTCATCAGTATCAAGAGTCACAGGCACAGGCCAGAACGTGCCGTCAGCCAGAGTGAAGTTTTCACATACAGACTTCCAGTCAGCCTTGCCCATAAAGCCATTCAGAGGGCTGAAGCCGCCGATGCCCATCATAATCAGGTCACCTTTTGCACGGGGGCTGATCTCAATTTTTTTCAGGCCTTCAGCTTTTTTCTGCTCGGCCGCTAATTCTGCGCCCTGAAGAAGGCAGCACACTAAACCTTTTCCACCATGAGGGGGTACGAGAGCCATAACACAGATCCTCCTGAATATAGTTTGTTTTTATTTTCACAAATGCAAGACCAATGCTGTCTGTTTGCTTCGCAATGCTGCGTTTGTCAACTCCTTTCGTGATTTTTTTATCAATCCAGACTGCAATATAATTTTATATATAAAACAAGGGCATTAACTTTATCTAACCAAATATACGCGCCACGAAGCATATCGTCTGGTCATGGATCTGAACGCCCACGAGGCTGCAAGTAAGCACTTGCAAAGGTGGCAATTTTCCTGCTAGAAAATTAAAATTCGTATGCGAATTAGTACTGCATGTCTATCATCAACATCCTTAAACCTCACATTCGTAGTACATAAGCTAACCATGGCGGAAAAACATTCTTCTCTCTCTTTGTCTCAGGAGTTGGCCTTGCTTGACGAAAAGCTTGTTGCGCTATTGATTTCTCGTAGCGGGCTTTTGGCCAAAGCCGCCTCGTCACGGCGAGCAAAAAATATGGGCATTACAGACCCAAATCAAGAAAAACGCTTATGGTCAGTGTGGCGGGAAGCGTCGCGCTCAG
>JAAYGZ010000308.1 GCA_012727515.1 Desulfovibrionales bacterium | reverse complement strand
GTCATTGCAAGACCCGTACAAAATCCCGCCATTGCGAGGCACAAACAAGTGTTCGTCATTGCGAGACCTGCGAAGCGGGGCGAAGCAATCTTGTCCAGATGGCCTGCGTACTGGTGCAAGAGATTGCCGCGTCGGGCTGCCGCCCTCCTCGCAATGACTTGTTTCAGTTTAATCAACGCTTCCTTAGTTTAGGGAGATGCTAATTAATTCAGCCATTGCGAGCGACCAACGGGAGCACAACGATCTATCTTGCTGATACGTCAATGGTCCTGGATTGCTTCCCGCTTCGATTCCTCGCGGTCGCAATGACTTGTTTCAGCTTAATCAGCGGGTCCCTAAGGAAGCAGTCAGCATGCGTCAAGCACAGGCCATCAGGCCTTGGACTGCATCTTTTCTGCGCCCTGGGCCATGGCCTGCTCTACTGCCAGAGCAATATCCGGGCCTGCCATACTGTCTCCCATTTCATACAAGGCCCGCTGGACATTGATTTCTCGCATCACAAACACATGCTCTGGACTGACCAGCCCTGCCCAGGCGTCCATGCATTTTTCTGTCAGATCCCGCCGGGCATAAGCCAGGCCCAGGTACAGCCGGGCCAGGTATTCATCTGGGTGCGTTTTTACGACCATGAGCAAGGTATCCTTGGCCTGGATATATTCGCCCAGGTGGTAATGACAAAGCCCCTGATAAATACGCGCTTCCTTGTGTGCGCGGTTTGTTTTCAGTATGTCACGATATAAATTTCGGGCCGTTTCGTAATCCTTGCGGGCATAGGCGTCATCAGCAGCAACAATGTCTGCCCCAATGCCTGAAACCGGTTTTTCTTCGGAATTTTCCCGAAACCGGCGCACCATGCCCAGAAGCAAATCCCGTCTGGAAATCATGTGTACCTCATGCTCGTCCCCGTAGCTCCAGCCAGCGGGGCTGATTGACATTCCCTGGATTCCTCACCAAGAGAACGTCGTTTACGTTTATTCCGGCAAAGTCCGAAACCTGTATTCCCGGAGGATACAATGTTCAAGAAGCTTCTTTTTGCCCTGGGCGTCTTTTTGCTGTGCGCCCCGGTCGCATCAGCCGCTCCCAAAACCTTTGCGGTTCTGCCTTTTGCCGTGCATGGCCCGCAGGAATATCAATACTTGAGTCAGGGCATTCAAAGTATGTTCACTTCTCGCCTGGCCGCCTCAGACCAGCTTGCGCCTATTGAAAACTCACGTATCAGACAAGCAGCCTCAGCCCTGCCCACAGATCAGGCTGGAGCAGACAAAATCCGCGCAGCCTTACATGCAGATTACCTGGTCTGGGGCGCGGCAACCATCATGGGCCAGGAATGCAGCCTTGACATTAACACCCTGGACGCCAGTGGTGCGAATCAGCCTTCGCCCCTGCAGGTCAGCTTAAACCAGGTTATTCCCAGTCTGGAAGACGCAGCCCAGAATGTGCGCGGACATATCCTGGGTACTGGACCGGCCATGGCAGCTGCTCCGGCTGCTTCTGCTGCTTCTGTGCAGGAACCTGTCAAGCCCATAAGCCAGGGCATTATTGTGAATGAAACACAGGCCAATACCGCCTATGCCAACCCCTCCCTCAAATATGAGGACGCAGACAGCACCATGGGGCGCTGGCGCAGCCCGAGCTTTCCGTTTACGTCCAGAGGCATGGTTGTGTGCGACGGAGATGGGGATGGAAAGAATGAAATTTTTATCATGACAGAGAGCGCTGTCATTGTCTTTCAGGTTGAAGGCGAAGAAATGCGCAAGGTCACTGAATTTGAATTACCCAAAAACCGTAATTATGTCCGCTTAAACACCATGGACCTCAACCGGGACGGTACATCCGAGCTGATTATTGCCGGTGTGCAGGGCAAAGAACCTAAATCCTTGATTCTGGGCTATGCCAACAAACAACTGACCATTCTGACTGACAATATCCCCTATCATCTGGGCGTGCTGAGCCTGCCGCCAACCTTTACGCCCACCCTGGTTGGCCAGAAAACCGGGCGTGGCAAATACCTCAACAGCACCATTTATCAGATGATTAAAAAGAGCGGCTCCTATGAGTCAGGGCCTGCGCTCAATCTTCCTATGGGCGGTAATGTTTTTAATGTAACCTTCCTGCCCCACGAGGACAGCTATCAGATGATTATGATTGATGACCAGGATCATATGCGCGTCTTCAGCTCCACGGGCTCCTTGCTGACCACTTCCGAAGAGTCCTACGCTGGTTCAAATCTGGGCGTGGACTACCATGAAGTTCCTGTGGGCCTGCAGGCACCGAAATCCAATGTAGTTCCACCGGACCGGGTCTTTATTCCTTTGCGCGGCATTGCCTCTAACCTGGACCGGGATAATCGTTTTGAACTGATCATCAGTCGCAATATTTCCGTATCGGCCCAGTTTTTCTCCAATTACCGCGACTACCCGCAAGGGGAGCTGCACAGCCTGTACTGGGATGGAGTAGGCATGAGCCTGCAATGGAAAACAGCACGCATCAAGGGCACGATCACTGATTATTGTCTGGCAGATTTGAATAATGACGGTGTTCTGGATCTGGTGGTCAGCCTTAACTCACATACAGGCATGGCTGGATTTGCGCATAAAAAGACCATGATTTTAGCCTATCCACTTGATCTTACAAAAACAAACGATGAAATTCAAAAAACTGAACAGTAAAAATTCTTAAACTTTCAGCCAAAAACTGGCAAAAAAGGCTTGCTTTTTGGACTGGACTTGTCTTAACTGCCCTCAGGCGTCAGAGGGGTAGTGTTTTTTTAATGCAAAAGGAGGAAGAATTATGAAACGGTTTGCACTCGTGGCTCTGCTTGCAGCCATGCTGTTTGGCGTAGCATCCAGCGCATCTGCTGGCACAGAACTGAAAGTGAAAGGCCATTTGGATGTGTACGGTATGTGGTCTGCCAACCTGATGGACCATGACACAGATGTACGTGATGGCGACAACTACATGACATCCCAGCGTATGCGTACGTTCTTTACCTATGTAGCCAATGAAAACCTCAAGGCCGTGCTGGGTTTTGAAATTGATAATATCTGGGGTAACGGCCCCACTGCTGACTGGGGTACTGATGGCAAAGGTAACATCGAAGTTAAGCATGCGTACCTTGATTTCAACTTCCCCGACACTGACATCAACGTTAAGGCTGGTCTGCAGTATGTAGCACTGCCTGGCGTTTTCGGTAACCCCGTATTTGAAGATGATGCTGCTGCTATCATTGTCAGCGCGCCCATCAACGAAGCTTTTGCTCTGGCCGTTGGATACACTCGTGGTGCAGACAGCTCCACCAGCGTAGGCAACTCCCCATTGGTTGACGGTGTTGACAAAGACAATATGGACATGGCTTTCCTGGCTGCTCCTGTCACCCTTGATGGCTTTGGCATCACCCCCTATTTTGCGTATGCCCGCATTGGCGAAAATGTAAACTTTGCTGGCCAGCAGGGCGTAACCTCTAATGCCAGATTCACCCTGGATGATGGCGCAGACATTTGGGTACTTGGTGCTCATGCCACTTTGACCATGTTTGATCCTCTGACCTTTGCCGCTGACCTGATCTATGGTGAAGGCAAGGATGATGATTTCGAAACCAAGGGCTGGTATGCTGCTCTGGCCGCTTCCTACAAGTTTGACGTCCTGACCGCTACCCTGTTCACCACCTATGGTTCTGGTGCCAAGGACGATGATGACAAGGATCGTTATCTGCCTACTCTGGCTGAAGGTTGGGGCCTGACTCCATACCTTGGCGGCGTGCGCGCATTTGGTACAACCTGGGATTCCTTTGCCACTGACAACCTGGGTGTTGGCAGCGATGGTACTGGCCTGTGGACCATTGGTCTGGCTCTTGATGATATCTCCTTTGTGGACAATCTCTCCCACAAGCTGGTTCTCGCTTATGCACGCGGTACCGGTTCCAAGGAAACCAGCCTCTTCACCAAGGAAGATCATGGTTTTGAAATCTACCTGGTTAACAAGTACATGATTTATGAAAACCTGGCTGCCATCAACGAACTGGGCTTTTTCAAGGGTTCCAGCGAAGTGTATGATGACCTCGTTGGCAACGACCTGGATGCCTCGTACTTCGCTACCATTGGTTTTCAGTACAAGTTCTAAGAAGATTTGTTTGATCTGACGCCACAAGGGTCGAAGCCAACAGGCTTCGACCCTTTTTTATTACGCGCTGCGACCTTGTCCTGGGGAGGTAAAAATTGACTTTTGCCCATATCAGGGCATAGAAAGCCTCAGTTTTTAACCTCAGCCACAAAGAAATATGCCTATACGTACTTTGACTTTTACATCTGCTCTTGATTGGCCTGCACTACAGGTCTGGCTCTCGCAGCGAGACACGGTGGACCAGAATGTTGAACCCGTGGTTCGTGATATCCTTCAGTCAGTCCGCAAGGATGGTGATAACGCGGTTGTCAGCTATACCCGGCGCTTTGACTGCCCTACTCTGGAACCTGCCCTGCTGCGCGTATCTTCTGATCATATTCACGCGGCCCTGCATGCTATTCCTGCCCAGGACGCAGCCATTATCCGCGAAGCTGCCCAGCATATCCGCTCCTTTCACGAACGCCAGCGTCAGGAGTCGTGGATTACCACACCAGACCCTGGCACAACCCTCGGCCAGCTGGTCCGTCCTGTGGACCGGGCCGGCTTATATGTTCCTGGTGGTCAGGGCGGAGAAACCCCGCTTATTTCCAGCCTGCTCATGAATGCTATCCCTGCCCAGGTCGCAGGAGTTGAAACCATCTGCATTGTGACTCCTCCGCGCAAGGATGGAACAATCAACCCCTATCTTTTAGCCACAGCAGCCATTTTAGGCTTAGAGCATCTTTTTGCCTGTGGTTCAGCCTGGGCCATTGCAGCCCTGGCCTATGGCACAGAGACCATTCCCCAGGTAGATGTTATTGCCGGACCAGGAAATATCTATGTCACGACTGCCAAGCGTTTGCTGGCTGGCCAGGTTGGCATAGACATGATTGCCGGTCCCAGTGAAATCGCGATCCTGGCTGATGCCTCGGCCAATCCAGCCTGGCTGGCAGCGGATTTACTTTCCCAGGCCGAACATGATGCTTTGGCCTCCAGCCTGCTTATTTCGCCAGACAGTACACTTTTAGAACGCACGGCAACTGAAGTACGTCGCCAATTAGCCGCCCTGCCACGCCGCGACATTGCACAAGCTGCCCTGCGTGACTGGAGCGCCCTCATTCATGTCCCGGATCTGCACACAGGCATGGACCTGGTCAACCGTCTGGCTCCGGAGCATTTTGAACTCAGTCTGGCTGATCCCTGGGCCTGGATCGGCGCAGTACGCAATGCTGGTGCTGTGTTTATGGGTCATCACAGTCCTGAACCAGTGGGCGATTATTTTGCTGGCCCCAACCATGTGCTGCCCACCTTGTCCACGGCTCGTTTTTCCTCAGCCCTGTCTGTGGAGACTTTTTGCAAAAAAATCAGTCTCATTGCCACAGACCAAGCGTACCTGACCAAACACGGCGCTAAAGTAGCCAGACTGGCCAGGCTGGAAGGACTGGAAGCGCACGCCCGCAGCGTGGAACACCGACTCTAAGCAGGAGAACCCATGAATATTGTCACCAAAACAAATATCCGCGAATACCCACTCCTTTCCAGGGGCAAGGTTCGCGATATCTATGAAATTGATCCTCAGACCTTACTTATTGTTACCACTGATCGTATGTCAGCCTTTGATGTGATCATGGCTGAGCCTATCCCGTACAAAGGTGTTGTGCTCAATCAGATCACCTTGTTCTGGATGCAGCAGTGCTCAGATATCGCGCCCAATCACCTTCTGGAAACAGATGTACGCGATTTCCCAACTGCTCTTCAGCCCTATGCCGCAGACTTGGAAGGCCGTGCAGTTGTGGTCCGTAAATGTAAGCCCCTGCCACTGGAGTGTATTGTTCGTGGTTACCTGACAGGCTCAGGCTTTAAGGATTACAAAGCGACTGGTTCTGTGTGCGGGCATAAATTACCAGCCGGGCTGGTGGATGCCCATAAGCTCGAAACCCCTTTGTTCACTCCCTCGACCAAGGCAGAGCTTGGGGTCCATGATGAAAATATCACTCTGGCAGATGCCAGATCCCGTATTGGTGAAGGACTGGTAAAAAAGCTTCAGGAGCTATCCCTGGCCATTTATTCCAGAGGCCGGGACATGGCTGCTGACAAGGGCATTCTTGTTGCTGATACAAAATTTGAATTCGGTCTGTACGACAAACAGATTTTACTCATTGACGAAGTCATGACCCCTGATTCTTCCCGTTTCTGGTCTGCGGCCCACTATACGCCAGGAATTTCACAGCCCAGTTTTGACAAGCAATATCTGCGTGACTGGCTCATATCCACGGGTTGGGACCAGACACCGCCTCCTCCAGCTTTACCGCAGGAAGTTATTGCTGAAACTCAAAAAAAATATCTCGAAGCCTATGAACTGCTCACAGGCTCGGCATTGGAATTGCCCTAACGCTCAACCTAGTGGAGAAAGCACATGCTCGTTCAAGGAAAAAAAGCGCTTATTTTCGGTGTGGCCAACGATAAAAGCATTGCCTACGCCATTGCCAAAGAACTCAGAAACAATGGCGCTTCCATTGCGCTCAGTTATGCCGGCGAGGCCTTAAAAAAGCGGGTAGAGCCAATTCATGAGGAGCTGGGCGGAGATTTTCTTTTTCAGTGTGATGTCACCGATGATCAGGCTTTGCAGGATTCAGTCAATGTTGTGCAAGAGCACTGGGGCACCTTTGATATCCTGGTCCATTCCGTGGCCTTTGCCAACCGCGATGACCTCAAGGGGCGCTATGTGGAGACATCCAGAGCAGGCTTTCACCTGGCCATGGATGTTTCAGCCTATTCTCTGGTGGCTCTGTGTCAGGCCTATGAATCCATATTAAATGATAACGCCTCAATCATGGCCATGACCTATTATGGAGCGGAAAAGGTCATTACTAACTACAATGTTATGGGTGTAGCCAAGGCAGCCCTGGAAGCAAGTGTACGCTACCTGGCCATGGACCTGGGTGAACGCGGTATCCGTGTTAATGCCATTAGTGCAGGGCCTCTGAAAACCCTGGCCGCATCAGGTATTTCCGGGTTCAAGACAATTTTGGCAACCATTGAAGAACGCGCTCCGTTGCGGCGCAATATCGTTCAGGAAGACGTAGGTAGAACTGGCTTATTCCTGGCTTCTGACCTGTCCAGTGCCATTACCGGAGAGGTCATTCACGTTGATGCTGGCTATAATATCATGGGTATCTAGGGATATGCTGATTAAACCGAAATTCGTCATTGCGAACGAAGTGAAGCAATCCAAAATTATTGATTTAGCAATACGTTACAGATTGCCGCGTCGCTACGCTCTACCCATAGGGCATAAACT
>JAAYGZ010000307.1 GCA_012727515.1 Desulfovibrionales bacterium | reverse complement strand
TCTCTGCACTGCCTGGGCATAGGCCGCATCGCTGCCTGGTCCTTTTTGCCGTACACGATACAGGGATTGGTATAGATGATGAAAATATTCCTCACCTTTTTCAATCCTTTTACCAGGGTACATCTGGATATGCGCGGTCCCATCAAGGGGCTGGACTGGGATTGCCTATCTGCAGCCAGTTGATTGCGTTAATGGGCGGCAGTATGTCCGTAATCAGCGAGTCAGGGCACGGCTCGACATTTTATTTTACAGTGCCCTTTATTGATCTTGCAAAGAATAACTAAGGACGTACATATGCAGTCTCAACCCATAGATGACACATATATTTCTCCACACCGAACACTCCCGGCTCTGGTCCGCAGCTGCCCGACAGCAGCGTTTTATATCCGGACCCTGAAAATTGTCTGTCAGGCAGCGTGGCGTACCCGCAAGGGATATTCCCAGGCCCAATGGGCAGCAGACAGCTGCACTTTTATGCGCGGGGCTGAAGCCTGTGGCCTGCGTTTTATTATTGAAAATGTATGCCATTTTACAGAGCTGTCTGGGCCCTGCGTTGTGGTGGCCAATCATATGTCCACCCTGGAAACATTTTCTCTGCCCTATATTCTGGCCAGCCATCGGCCCATTTCTTTTGTGCTTAAAAAAAGCCTGACCACCTATCCCTTATTCCAGCATGTGGTTAATGCCACACATCCCATTGCAGTGAGCCGTGTTAATCCGCGTGAAGATTTTAGCGTGATCATGGAGCAGGGGCAGGAACGTTTGCGCCAGGGGATTGCGGTGATTGTTTTTCCGCAAACAACGCGGGCAATGAGCCTGGATCGTACAAAATTTAACAGCATCGGCATTAAACTGGCCAAAAAAGCTCAGGTTCCGATCATTCCTCTGGCTGTGAAAACAGATGCCTGGGGCATGGGCGCGTGGCTGAAGGATTTTGGTCCAATCCGGCCAGAAGTGCCGGTGCATTTCTGTTTTGGCCAGCCTTTGACCATAACTGGCGCGGGCAAGGCCGAGCACGAAGAGGTGATGGAATTTATTGATTGGAAACTGCGTGGGTGGAGCATGGCATGAGTGGGCAGGTCTGTATTCTCTATACTGGCGGAACCATTGGTATGCGGCCCACGCCGCAGGGCTATGCGCCTCAGCCTGGGTATCTGCACGAGCTTATGGCGACCATGCCGGAGTTTACTCATGCTGATCTGCCGCGTTACACTCTGATTGAATACCCAGAGCTTTTAGATTCCGCCAATATGCGGCCCTGGCACTGGCAGCGCATTGCTGAAGACATTGTTGCCCGGTACGCAGAGTATGACGGTTTTATTGTTCTGCATGGCACTGACACCATGGCCTACACAGCGTCGGCGCTGCCGTTTATGCTGGAGGGCCTGGGCAAGCCCGTGGTGCTGACAGGTTCGCAAATTCCACTTTGCCGTGTGCGCAGCGATGCCAGGGACAATCTGATCACAGCCTTAACACTTATTGCGCATGAACCAATTCCAGAAGTCTGCCTGTGTTTTGGCAATCGCCTGCTGCGTGGTTGCAGGGCCACCAAGGTTGATGCAGCTGGATTTCAGGCCTTTGATTCGCCCAATTATCCGGATTTGGGCAGCATTGGCGTGACCATTCGCGTGCACAAGGATGCTTTGCTTCCGGCGCAGCCAGCGCCAGTGCTCAAGGTGCAGCCTTTGTCTGACGCCAATGTCGGGGCCTTGCGGCTTTTTCCTGGTATTCAGGCTGAATTTGTAGCCAATGTATTGCGCTCGCCGGTTCAGGGCCTGGTGCTGGAAACGTACGGCATGGGCAATGGCCCTTCCAGTGACACGGCCCTGCTTGATGTGCTGCGTGCAGCTCATGACCGGGGCGTGGTCATGGTGAATTGTACCCAGTGCCTGCGTGGTCAGGTGGACCAGGGCGGGTATGCGGCTGGTGCTGCCCTGGCTGCGGCAGGCGTTGTTTCCGGGATGGACATGACCGTGGAAGCTGCCCTGACCAAACTCATTTACCTTTTTAGTACAGGATGTTCAGTACAGGAAATCCGCCAGCGTATTCCTGTTAACATGCGCGGAGAACTGACAGGCCCGTATGAGCGCCTGGGTGGGAGAAGCACAGGGATCTGATCTGCTGGACAAAAGACGTCTGGCCGCCAGGAGAGACAGCAGCATGCATAAAAGATATGGCTGATATATCTTGCGGACATAAGAAAGCGGGCTTTTAGCCCGCTTTCTTGGTTATCAGGACGCGTTGAGGCAGGCTTTTTATTTTTTCCCCAGGCTCTGGCCGGCCAGAAACGCCGCGTAATTAGCCTGCCAGATGGCTGGTTTGGGGCTGACATTTTTTAAGGCCTGCAGCCAGTAGTGATCCGGGAAAGAATCAAACGGAGTCAGGGTACTTAACACGCCGATCATAACCACATTGGCACTACGGCCAGTGGGATCACCCAGGCCCAGGGCAGTGCCCAGCACATCCACGGTA
>JAAYGZ010000306.1 GCA_012727515.1 Desulfovibrionales bacterium | reverse complement strand
AAATCTGATCACCAAACTTGGCAGCAATCTTGTTGTTTCAGGATGGCGGTCTGGCCTTCCGTGCGGCCCTGAGCAATTCATTTTTCGTTGCGACTGTATGCTTTATGGGTAGAGCGTAGCGACGTGGCAATCTATAACCTGCTGATAATTCAGTGATTCTGGATTGCTTCCCTCTTTGATTCCTCGCGGTCCAATGACTTGTTTTGGTTTAATCAGCGGTTCCTCAGTAGTGATATGGTCGTCTGGCCACAATGGTCATGGCCCGGTAGAGCTGTTCATGAAGGACAACCAAGGCCAGTTCATGGGGCATGGTCATGGGGCTTAAGCTAAGTGTGCCTGCGACTGTATGCAATAATTTTTCCGATAACCCAAGCGCTCCACCCACAACAAGGCAGCAGGTGCCTGCGGGTTGCTCCAGTTCATGACGCAAAAGAACGGCAAAGCGCTGGGAGTCATAGCTGGTGCCGTGTTCATGCAGGGCAAGTACGCGGTCTTTAGGTGATATTTTCTGCATGATCAGCGCTGATTCCTGTTCCTTGCGCTCTGCGTTGCCCAGGTGAGGGCAGTCTTTAATTTCAATATGTTCAATGCGCATAAAACCCTGAAGCATTTTCCGGTAATGCTGTAACGCATCGAGCCAATATCCTTTTTTGATTCGACCCACTGTAATCAGCTTAATTTTATACATCGTTTGCCTTTAAATTTGAAAAAAATTCTATTATGCGGAACAGACATACTCCCAGGGAGACAAAAGAAAACCAGGTATTGATTTTTTGTTGAAGTAAAGGCACGAGGACGTAATTACTACGCATACATTTTTGTTTATATGCTGGCATATTTGAGGAGGCCTGATATGGATTCCAGAGCGTACCGGAATGGCCCACCTGCGTTTTCAGCAACCAGCAGCATTACGAGCGATGATGGAGGGCTTGTGATCACCCCAGCAATAGATGAGTCTATAATTCGTACTATGTACCGAGTGCCACTACCTGTCGGACAGGTGTCGTGTTCTATCAAGGGCAAAGACTATGCTGTGCTTGATCTGTCCACATATGGGCTGGGGCTTGAGGTGCCGGAGCCACAGGAATTTCATATTGGTACACAAATTCAGGGCGCACGTATTTGTTTTGCAGACCGTGTTTTTGAAGTCAATGTTGAAATTGTGCATGTTTCTCCTCATGATGGTGATCGTATTGCCTGTGGTCTCAGGGTGCTGTCTGCTGCTGATACAGACTATGCCGACTGTATGGAGAGAATTTTGTTGGAGATTAAGTCGAGAATGTTCACCAGTTCTCAGCCTGACAGAGCGTAATGCACGCAAGGAGCAGTCATGGGCGCAAAAAGGCAACGTGATATTTTAGGCGAGCTGTTTCAAAGCGATCATGACCTGACTGCGGTGCCAGGCCTGGAAGAATTAGACTCCCTGATTCATGCCTGTGTAGGGCCGCGTGGCAGTGAACGCCTGCCACGTGGAGAACGCAAGCTGCTCACCATGCCGAAGAAACGACGCTCCGGAACCCGCAAGGCCACGCATTATCTGGAAGGCAATGTCTATGAGGGCTTGACCCTGGCCAATGTGGCTTTGAAAGAACTGTTGCCTGATGGTGCCAAGTCCCGTGCATCCAAGTCGCGCTTAGTTAATTATGCAGTGTCAAAATTGCTGCGCGATATTGAAGAAAAAGGCGAGTCCAGCACAGTGATTAAAGATATTTTGAACGACGCGGAATAATGGCCGCACATTTTTTCGGAGGCCACGCATGAAAGTGATCTGTCCGCAGTGCAAAAAAGAGCACTCCATCGACGAATCAAAAATTCCCGCCAATGCAAAGGTTGCCCAGTGTCGGGCCTGTGGGCATCGGTTTTCACTCTATGAATCGCGGGTGGATGAGCCGATTATACCTGTAACTCCTGCGGTGCGACGTATTGGCGTTACATTGAGTAAAGGCGGGGTCGGCAAAACAACCACCTCGGTTAATCTGGCTGCTGGTCTGGCTTTGGCAGGTTTCAAGGTTTTGCTTGTGGATACAGATACCCAGGGCCAGGACGCCTATCTGTTGGGCCTGAAACCCAAAGCAGGCTTGACTGAGCTGGTGACCGGAGAGCTGCCACCTGCAGAAGCCATTGTGCAGGCGCGGGAAAATCTTTGGCTTCTGGCTGGCGGACGGTCCCTGGCAGGCATTAAGCGTCTTATTGACCGCAAGGATTACGGTGGAGAACTGACCATTGCCGAAGCCTTGCAGCCCATTGAAAGCAGCTATGACTATGTGATTGTGGATACATCTCCGGGCTGGGACCCATTGACCGTGAATGTGCTTTTTTATGTTACTGAACTGATTACTCCGGTTTCTCTGGAAGTGATGACCCTGCAAGGGTTGGTGGAATTTTTGAAGAGCTTGACTGCGATCCAGAAGTACCGCTCTGAAGTGACCTTGAATTATATTCTGCCCACCTTTTTGGATAAACGAATCAAGAACCCAGACAGTATCCTGGACCGGCTTAAAGAACTGTACGGTGACTATGTGTGCACTCCGATTCGCTACAATGTGCGCCTCTCTGAAGCCCCGGCCTATGGAAAAACCATTTATGAATACGCCCCCGGATCTCCGGGGTCTCTTGATTATCGGGATTTGGTACGCAAGGTGACTGGAAATCCGAATTTGTTTACATGAATATAGTCAAGATACTGCAAAAAAGACTCCTGCTCAAGCCTGACAGGAGTCTTTTTTGTGCCAATACGTTTGGTTAGGGAGGCGCTGATTAAATCAGTCATTGCGAGTTTATGCCCTATGGGTAGAGCGTAGCGACGCGGCAATCTGTAACGTATTGCTCAATCAATAATTCTGGATTGCTTCCCGCTTCGATTCCTCGCGGTCGCAATGACGAATTTCGGTTTAATCAGCATATCCTTAGTTATGGCGAATCAAGGAGCGCCTTTGCATACAAAGTTACTGATTATTGCAGAAAAGCCATCTGTGGCCAGGGAATTGGCTGCTGTGCTGCAGGTGCGTGGACGCGGTGAAGGGTTTTTGCACAATGACAGCTATGTGATTACCTGGGCTGTCGGGCATTTGGTTGCTATTGCCGAACCAGGCGAGCAGGATCAGCAGTGGAGTGGGCGCTGGAGTATGCGTCAGCTGCCCATGCTTCCTGCGCGTTTTGCCCTGCGCGTGCTGCCGAAAACCGCTGCGCAATATGAAATTATCCGCACATTTTTGCTTGATGAGCAGATTAACGGCGTCATCAATGCCACAGACGCTGGCCGTGAAGGAGAGCTTATTTTCCGCCGCATGTATTTGCTGGCAGGGGCCACCAAGCCTATTCAGCGCTTATGGGCAAATGATATGACGGAAAAAGGGCTGCTTAAAGCGTTTGCCAACCTGCTCAGTGGTGAATCCAAGCGTTATCTGGGCCATGCAGCATTTGCCCGCGCTGAGGCTGACTGGTTGGTGGGCATGAATTTTTCCCGCTTGTTCACCCTCAAAGCAGGCAGTCTGATAACCGTTGGTCGGGTGCAGACGCCAGTGCTCAAGCTCCTGGTTGAGCGCAGACGCGAGATTGAAGATTTTGTGCCCCAGGACTATTGGACAGTGGACGCTCTTTTCGAGCATCAGGCAGACCAGTTCAAGGCGACATGGTTTGCCCCAACTGAGTACAAAGAATCAAAAATTCAATCTGAAGCAGATGCGCAGGCCATTGTAGATGCCTGTACCGGGCAAGCTGGTCATGTTTTGAGCGTGGACAAAAAAAAGGGACGGCAAAAGCCGCCGTTGCCCTTTGATCTGACCACACTGCAAAAAGAGGCCAATGCGCGGTTTAATTTTTCAGCCCAGGAAACGCTGTCCATTGCTCAGGATTTATATGAAAAAAAGAAATTGATTACCTATCCGCGCACAGACTCTCGCTACCTGACCCAGGAGCTTTTCAGTGAATGTCTGGAGCAGTTGCGGGCCATACATGCACATTTTCCCGACATCAGCACCAAGGCCGCGCACAACATTACAGCCTCAAAAAAGAAGTTTGAGTGTGTAAACGACAAAAAAGTGACTGACCACCATGCCATTATTCCCACTGCCATGCGAGCCAATCCTGCCAGCCTGCATCCGCAGCAATGGCAACTTTACGAGATGATCTGCCGACGTTTTATCGCAGCATTTATGGATGAAGTGAGTTTTTCCACATCCACGCTCTGGGTTGAACTTGGAGCGCATCGTTTTAAGGCCACGGGGAAAATTTTTCATGATATTGGTTGGCTGGAGGCTGAACCGTGGCGAACAGCAGAGGATAATCCTTTGCCGCCACTACGCAAGGGCAGCGCAGTCACAGTGGCGGATCTGGCCCTGGCCAAACACAAGACAAAACCGCCCGCGCATTATACAGACGCTTCATTGCTGGCTGCCATGGAAACAGCGGGCAAACTTGTTGAAGATGAGGCCTTGCGTGAGGCTTTGAAGGAGCGCGGCTTGGGCACTCCGGCCACGCGGGCGCAGATTATTGAAACCTTGCTCAGTCGTCAGTATGTGGACAAGCAGGGCAAGAGGCTCATTGCCACAGATTTGGGCGCTTGGGCTATTGATGTGGTCTGTGCAATGATTCCCCATGTGGCATCCCCGGAAATGACAGGGGAGTGGGAACAAAAACTCAAAGCAATGGAGCATGGCCAGGTGCCGTATGCTCAGTTCATGCAGCAGGTTCGTGATGTGGTGTCTGCCGGTGTACAGCGGGTCAAAACAGAATCTGTGCGCCTCCCGCCCTGTCCTGCGCCAGGGCGACAGGCACAAAAAAATCTTGCCCCGGAATCATCTCAGGAGGGCTGATGGCAATTCTGATTGTGGATAATGATAGCAAATCTCTGGCTCCCATCCAACAGCAGGCACGTAAAAAAGGGGAAGTTGTACATATTGCCCTGGGTGCGTCCCTTGCGTTGCAGCGCATGGCTGAAAAAGGCCCTTATGCCATAGTTATTGCCGAACAATCTTTATCAGATATGGATGGCCTGAGTTTTCTGCATGAGGTGCGCACACGCTGGCCCAATACAGTGCGCATCTTGCTCAGTCGTTCACCTCTGGACAACACAACACTCACCCAGGCTATTAACAAATCAAAAATATATTATTTCCTTTCCACTCCATCCACAGCAACTGAAATAGAAATGATGCTGGATGAAGCGCTGCAGCGCTATGATCGCAATGTGGCTTTAAGCACGGAATTACATCAGCAACATGCGCTTTTTGCCAAGGTTCTGCATGATATTGTGTGTTGGTTGCGGGCTGATGTACGCGAAATGATCAGCCCGGTGCTGCCTTTGTTTCGAGCCCTGTATGCCCGGTTGGGCAATGGCACGGCCATAGTGCCGGAAACAGCCTTGCTCAGTTCGGTTATGGGCATGATTTGTATGCCGCAAGGCACACTGGATAATGTGGTTCAGGGAAAAACATTGTCTGCAGAAGATCGTCAGCATTTTGCCGCTCACCCCTTGCATGTTGTTGAGCTGTTTCAGCATTTTTCTGCTTTGCACAGTGTAGAGACACTGTTGCAGGAGTATGCTGCGCTGTTGCAGCAGTGTTCTGGCGCAGATGCAGAAGACATGAGTTGTTCGCTCTCAACAAAAAAAATATCTTCCGGGGCAGTGGTATTGGCCCTGATTATGGAATACCGTCTGGCTTTATATCAGAAATTGGATCTGGACACGATTCTTCATGTCCTTGCTGGCAGCCCGGTAAAGTATCCGCCTGAATACATACAGGCCTTGCGCGAAGAGGTGGTACATTTAGAACGGGTTCCTGAGGAATTACCCCTTGATGCATTAAAGCCCCAGATGATAGTGGCCAGGGCAATTACAGGGGAGCGAGATGGAGCAGAGATAGTCCTGGTGCCGGAAGGGTACGAACTTTCCCGAACAACCATTGTTTTTTTACGTCAGACAGCTCGGCATGGCCGTGTGCATGAACCCATAGCCGTGTTTCGAACTGCGCGCACATAGCACGTTTTGTTTGGCCAAGCCCAAGGATGATCATGCCCAATGTAACAAATTTATTTCCAGGTGATTTTGAGGAGTATCAGGCAGAAATGCATGACTATGTACTGCTTGATGTGCGCCAACCGGCAGAATACGCTGAGGCACATATTCCTGGGGCAGTACTTATTCCTTTGCCAGAACTGGAGTTGCGGTGTGAAGAATTAGATGCGACCAAAGATGTGGTTGTCTATTGCCGAACCGGAGGGCGATCTGCTGTGGGCGCGGCCCTGATTGATGATGTTGGCCCGCGCTGTGGTCGTATTTTTAATTTAGTGGGCGGCATAACTGGCTGGCAGGGCAAGGAATTGCTTGATATTCCTCATCTGGAACTTTTTCCTCGTGATATGACACTGGTACAGACCTTGTACCGCGCTTTGAATGTGGAAAAAGGTGCCATGATTTTTTTACCAGCACCTGATCAAGGAATATGCCCTGACAGAGCTGGGCGCCATGGCCCAGGACTTAGCTGACGCAGAACAAGATCATGCTCGTCAGGTATTTGCTGTGTGGCAGGCACAGTCCAGGGTTGCGCAGCACGAAACCTTTGCATCGCTGTTTGAGCGGCTGGATGGAAATATCATGGAGGGAGGCAGGTCTATTTCAAGCTGGATCACCCGGTTAGGCGAAAATGCTCAAGATCGTCAGCTCCGCTTACTCGAACTGGCCTGTGAAATTGAATACTATAGCTATGATTTGTACCGGGGCCTGCTGAGTCGCAATCGTGGTTCAGAAGAGGCCCTGTTTTTACGCCTTGCCACACAGGAAAAAGAGCATTTCCGCTGTATTTCCCAAGTGTTGCGTCATGTGATGATGTGAACATTTTTATTGTCATGAGAGCACATTGATCCGGATAAGAACTGGAGCTGTACCAAAAGCCTTGGTGCTGAACCTGTCCAGCAATGCCTGTCGTTAACCCATACGTGTAAGGATAAAGGCCCCATGAACGTGACAAAACGCCTTTCGCAGCTCGACTTTACAGTACCAGGCATCAAGATGGTCGGCCTGGAGTTAATCAAACTGGTTAATGAGCCAACTCCAGACATGACCAAGATAGCCCGCACTGCTGAATTGGACCCAGCTATTTTTGGCTCTATCATTGCCTGTGCAAATTCTGCACATTATGGCGGAGTTACAGAAATTACCGATATTCGTTCAGCCATTGTGCGCCTTGGGCTGAGGGAATTACGGAGAATTATTTTTCATGTGGTCCTGGAATCAGCGTTTCGTTCTGATAATCCGGCAGTGAACAGCTTTCTTAAAAAACTCTGGATACAGAATCTGGCCGTTGCCCTTTTTATGCAGCGTCTGCTGCCAGAGTGTCCGCAGATTAAAGCTCTGCCTATGGAAATGGTTTCTGCCATGTATCCCCTTGGGCTGATGCATGTGATGGGAATTTCTGTTCTGATTGCAAATTATTATGGGAAATTCGCCAAGTTTGTTCAGGACGATCATCATTTGCCCCTGCCAGAACTTTTTGTCCGGGAGCAGGAGATTTTTGATGGGTTTGACCATTTTCAGCTGGGCTCAGAATTAGTGCGACGATGGAGTTTTCCGCCATATTTTTGCGATATTATTGCCTATTATCATATGCCAGAGCCTAAACTGGAACCCAATGTATTGGTTTTGCACTCTGCATTGCGGTATGCCAGGCATTTGGCGGAAGAATTTGGCTATGCAGTGCGGGCAAATTCACCAGATGGATATTGGCTGCGCGGACTGGTTGTGGACCGGGAACAGGTGGATACAACAACGGTGGCAGCAGATGTGGCTGAACAACTTAAAGCCCTTATGGCTCTGTTTGGGTAAGACTCATTTGTGTGCATCAGTGCACTGGCATATACCGGGGCAAAGCAGGAGGTCAGCATGAACAGGGCAAGCAGGGTGGTGGTATTGATTTTGGCGCTGCTGGTATGTCTGGCCGGGTGTGCAAAAAAAATTTCCAGACATGAAGCTGGACACGCAGAGTGGCTGGCCCTGAATCAGGAATTCATTCGTCTGTACACAGCCGGGAACTATGTCACGGCTCTGCAATCAGCCCAGAAAAGTGTTGACCTGGCGCACAGCTTTACGCCTCGGGAAAATGTTGATCTTGCTACCTCACTCAATAATCTGGGCGTGACCTTATTGGCTCTTAGCCGCTTTAACGAAGCAGAGCCGCCTTTGGTGCGGGCTTTGGACATACGCAGGCGCATTCTTGGATCCAGAAATGCTGATGTTGCTACCACGTTAAGCAATTTGGGTGAACTCTATGTGGCCTTAAACAGGCCTGTGGAGGCGGAAGATCTTTTTGTGCAGGCCCTGGAAATCCGCGAGGCTGTTCTTGGCCCAGAAGACCCTGACCTGGCTGACACCCTGCATAATCTGGGTGAGTTGTATGCCCGCAAAAATCTGCCCGCTCAGGCAGAGCCGTTACTGCAACGGGCTTTAGCTCTTCGGGAACAACATTTTGGCTCGTATCATCAGCTTGTTGCTGAAACTTTAGATATTCTGGCGCTTCTTGAACAAAACAAAGGCGCTTTTGCCCAGGCCCAGGCCTTGCTGGAACGCTCATTGCGCAACAAAGAACAAACATTAGGCCTTGAACATGCCTGGCTTGTACCAACCCTGACCAGTCTGAGCGAAGTTTTTGCTGCCCAAGGGCAGCTGGCAGGGGCAGAAGAATATGCCCGCCGGGCTGTGCGCATTGCAGAACAGGTATATGGCGGGGACAATGCCCGCATGGCAATGCCCCTGACAGCGTTGGGCTTGGTGGTCAAAGCCCAGGGAAAATCTGAAGAAGCAGAGATTTGTTTTAACCGGGCGCTGCGCTTGCGTGAAAAAGTTTTACCTGCAGATCATATTGATATTGCCACATCTGCCGCCAATCTGGCTTCAGCTTATTTTGCGCAGGAAGCGTATGCCCAGGCTTTGGGCCTGTATGAGCGGGCCATTCAGATCACAGAAATGCGTTTGGGGGCAGATCATCCCAATGTGGGCTTGCTGCTTTTTAATCTGGGGGCCACGCAGCGCAAGCTTGGGCACCTGGAAGAAGCCCAGACCGCATTTTTACGCGCTCTGGCAATTCGTAAACAGGCTTTTGGCATACAGGATAGCTCTGTGGCAGATACTCTTGATGCCCTGTCTGTTGTTCTGCGTGAGCAAGGCGATACTGCCGGAGCTGATGAGTTTGCATATCAGGCCGCAGAAATTCGTGACGCACTGCCCTGAATGGTTTTAGCGAATTGCCAGTTCCATCTGGCCCCAGACACCTATTTTTTCACCACACTGCGCAAACACTCCATCCAGACCAATGGCCTGCCACTGGCGGGCCATCTCCAGTACGCTGTCCATATCATGGGCTGATCGTAAGCGATTAGCCAGGGCAGTGGCAGCAGCATCTGCCAGGGCAGCATCTTTGGAGCGCGTTACCACCAGATCCGCGTTTCCAAAACTCAGTGAATGGCCAATAGTGGCTGAAGACGCGCAAAACGAGCACGGAAACTCTGCCGCTGCAACAGGCACACAGACCCGCACGGCCTGGCCAGGCACAGGCAAAAGACCGATATAGCGGTCCTGGGTTGAACAAAGATAGGTGTCGCCTCCGTTTTCAATGAGCACATCCGCTGACAAAGGTTGCATGTCTTCTGCAACCATCTGGGCAATGGTGCCTGCCACGGCTGCCATAGGGCCAACACCGGTTGCTTGTCCGGCCACACACATACGGCGCACGATTTCCGGGGCATGATCATCGGCCACAAGAGGTGTCAGGCTGGGAAAAAATTCCGGATGCAGCACAGCGTATGCTTCTAACTGTCCTCGCAGTGTACGGACCTTTTCCGCAGCCATAACGCTTAAATCTGTACGCGAGGCAATCCATAAATCAGTTTCAGCAATAACAATCTGGTATGTCAGCAGATCCTGATTTGTTGTGCTTTGAGCACGGTAGGCCCGAAATGGGGTGCGGTGAACTCCAGACATACGCTTAGTGCTGAAGAAGTGCCAAATGTGTCCCGACTTCCTGAGCTATGCCTGGCACCAGGTCCATGATTGCGTTCAGATCCCAGGTCGAGGGTATGCTTTGAATCCAGAAATTTTCCGGAACAGATGGATAAAAGGACAAATCCGCGCAGATGGCCAGGTGATTGCTGAGGCGGATTGCACTCAGCAAGTCCGGAGCAGAGTGTGCGGAAGGAAAAAGATTAAGTGCAATATCGCTGACACAATGCGGAAAATACCAGTGATCAAGCACGTATTTGCCTGCCAGCCCATGATCCAGGCCCGCAAAGGCCATGCGCTCTGCTTCCTGAAACTCATCCAGGGACTGTGGTAGGGCAGAATGGAAAAAATCAAAAAATGCTTGGGGATAATTGTGCTGAATAACCAAAAAGCCGATGTTGTGCATAATGCCCAGGGTTGAGATAAAGCTCTGTTCGTCCTCGCCCAGTGTAAGATGGGGGCGCAGAACGGGCATGAGTTTGTCCAGGGCAACAGAGGCTGCCAGGCTGTGGATCCAGATGGGGCGCATCAGCGCATCAAGCAGCGGGTCTGTGGTTGCAAAGGCGTCGCGCATTACAGTGCGATAAAAAATGGTTTTTACGTCATTGCGTCCAATGCGGATCACTGCACTTTCCAGGTCCGAAATCGTGCTCAGGGGAGCCAGAAACGGAGAGTTGGCGTAGGACAGCAAGCGCCCGGTCAGGGCCGGGTCCAGCCTGATGGTGGCAATGATGTCCTGGGTGCTGGCATCACCGGAATTGAGCAGGGTCATAAGCTCCAGAGTAACCTGGCGCACAGAAGGCAGATCAAAATCCAGATCCTGGGGAGGTGTGGAAATATGCAGCGTGGACATGATTCCTCCAGATAAAAAATCAGAGAACGTGAGGGGCAGACAAAAGCTGTTCCAGAATGCCGTGCCTGCCTGGATTTTCTCTGATCGCACCTGTACTGGTTGTGCAGGTATGCGTGATTGCGCTTTTATCCTGTCCTGGTGACAAGGGCAATGCTCAGCAACTGTATCATTTTCATGGCCATTTTGTAGTTCCGGCAACGATTGTATTTTTATTTGACATTAAAAAATTATTGTCCCAGCATGGTTGACAAGAACAATAGTTTCGTAACACAATAAAAATATTGTAAAATTTACCAGAAAAACACTATAAGGAGCACTCCCGATGGTCAATGAATTTTACGACCCTGAAGATTGTATGGGGTTTATGACCTATACCACCAGCCGCCTTCTTTCTGCCACTTTGCACAGGTATATGGAAGAAATGGGCCTTGAACTCACGTCCGAACAATGGGGAATGCTCGTGCAACTCTTTAATCGTGGCAACATCCATCAGGAAGAAATTACCAGGGTTTCAGGGGTAGATAAATCCACCACCAGCAGAACTCTTGGCCTCATGGAACGTCGGGGTCTGATTGTACGCAGAACTTATCCCCTGGATACCCGACGCAAAATTTTAAGCCCGACCCCAAAAGCCAACGCCATCAAAGAAGATAGTCTGAGGGCTGTTCAGGACACATTGGCTCAGGCGCTTAAAGGAATTGATCCGGAAGAACGACGTATCTGCCTGCAAGTTCTGGGACAGGTAAAAAAGAATCTTCAGGAATCAACTACCAGACGGGATGAATAAAACAATTCTGCTGAAATTATTTTCACCAACTGTAGAAACTGTGTGATAAATGCCACAGCTTTACATATTTTAATGAAAGTAAAAAAATGTATTTCCGTAGTCCAGGTTTGCTGTGGGCAGCCTGTCAATCGGACTACGGAATTTACCTGTTTTTAGTCTTTTTTCCATGTAACAATGCTTCTGTTGACTTTTTTGCGTACCCCATTCCATGCATGACGCGTTAAAGCTGATGTTTCCACGACTTCAAGCATTTTTCTATATAGCGGCAAGGGCACTGCAAAGGTAAGCTCATCTGTTTTCATAAATTTTCGTGCAGAAAGATCAAATCCACCGAGAACTGCTTTTTCTTCTCCCCTTTGTTGATACACCAGTGGCCAGGATACAAGATAACTACAGGCTGCAGCAAATGGTGTGACCACAGAATTAAAATCTCCTGTGGCATACATGGTTAACGAATATAAACCACTGATTACTTCTGGTCTGGCAAAAAAATTGATGACCAGAGGACGAGCAGCATCATTAAATTGATCCAACGGCTTAAATATACAATATTTTTTTGGTGCTTCCGGAGGCATAACATTATCCATAAATGCCCGCATGGAATCTGTAGAGGGCAGATAATGCTCACCTTCCATGTTGGCCTCTGGTATCCCGGTGGAAACATAGAAAATATTTGTTTCCAGGTATGGTCGGTACAAACCTGCATAAAATCCACCACCCATGCACCCACATTCTTCGTGGCTTATCCATGCGGCCTTTTTCTTTTTCCGTGCCAGCCAGATGTTTCCAAGAATACAGGAAAAAGTCTTATGTGCGTTTTGCCAATCAATTTGTCCTGCACGTTCCCGCTCGCGTGAAAAAATCTCTCCTGGCTTTGGTCCAAAACCGTCTGGCTTGGCATCATCATAGTAAACACCAAATGGTTCTTCATCATGTCCAAGCAACTCCATTAATCTTCTTGTTTTATTCATAAGATCCAACACTTAATTCCCCCTATACGTAGTAAATAGCACCATAAAACAAACTACATCCCATTTCTAACCATGTCTTTAAGCTTT
>JAAYGZ010000305.1 GCA_012727515.1 Desulfovibrionales bacterium | reverse complement strand
GTATCAGTTTGTGGTCCAAAAAGTGGGTGAGTGCCCACCACGGGTGTGGTCGTGGCCTCCAGCATGATATTCAAAGGCTCCACCTTGACCGAACAAATATCTGCTAAAATGGTCTGGGGCCCAAGATATGGGGCCACGGCCCTGACAACTTCAGCCATGGCCGTAATGGGCACGCATAAAAGAACCAAAGCAGCTTGGGGCACAGCCTGAGCCACGATGTGCATATCCAGGGGATGATCCAGTTGCGTTACTGAATTGCCATGCTGGATAAAGGCGGACACAAAACGCTGTCCCATCTGACCCTGTGCTCCTATGACTACCACAGATAAAGTCTGGTCGAGGTTCATGATGCTCATATATTATTGGCCCGGCGGATTGCTGCCCAATACTCCCAGAAGTGGGGAAAAGATTTGGCCACACAACCTGGGTTATCCAGTCTGACCGTGAATCCACCCAGCTCCAGAAGGGACAGGCTCATGGCCATGCGGTGATCAGCATAGGTTTGTAAAAACACAGTGCCAGGGCTCAAACTTTGGCCCTGGATGACCATACCATCAGGGCGGGCCTGAATAGTAACCCCAGCTTTGGTCAGTTCTGCCACAGGCGCGGCAATGCGGTCGCATTCCTTGAGGGTCAGGTGGGCCGCACCAGTGATAGTTGTTTCTCCCTCGGCAAAGGCAGCCAGAACAGCCACAGTGGGCACAATGTCCGGGCAGGTGTTCATGTCTATACGTATGCCGTGCAGGGCAGATGGATAGACCGTTACTTGATCATTTTCCCACAAAATCCTGGCACCCATTTGTATCAGAATTTCAAGTATGGCCCGGTCCCCCTGGGCTGAAGCAGGGTTCAGGCCCGTGACCTGTACGGGTACCTGGCCCACGGCTCCGGCAGCCAGAAAATAGGAGGCATTGGACCAGTCTCCTTCCACACGTATGGTCTGGGGTTGGTAGGTGCCTGGCTGAACAACAAGGCGAAGATCAGCTGGCGCAAAGGATGCCGCCTGAGCGTGGGAACAGGGCTGCCATTTTGTACTTATCCGATATTCCAGGGTTACGGGCACGTTGAAACGGGCCATGGTCTCCAGGGTCAGGGCGACATAGGGCCAGGAGGCAATGCTGGTACCTTCAAGGTAAATGGTGGTGGGAGTTGCGGCCAAAGGCGCGGCCAGGAGCAGGGCCGAGAGATATTGACTGCTTTGTTCCAGGTTAATGTGCACCTCCCCGCCGGGAAGACCGGTACTGGTCACCAGCACAGGAGGACAGCCGGATTTTTCTTCAAATTTGACCGTGACGCCCTGTTGCTCCAGGGCCTGGGTCAGGGGATATACAGGACGATCATGCAAACGGCCTTTGCCAAAAATACGATACGTGCCCGGAAAAGCCGGGGCAATGCCCAGCATCAGCCGACAGGTGGTGCCTGATTCCCCTACATTCATGTCCTTGAGGCTGGAATCCTTGGACAGCCCTGGAACAATACCTTGAACCACCAGCTGGTCAGCATGGGCTGTGATCCCGGCTCCCAACTGCTGCAAACACTGGATGGTGCGGGTCAGATCCTGGCTATCCAAAATCCCTTCCAATACAGACTGGCCCTGAGCCAGGGCCGCACACATAAGGGCCCTGTGGGACAAGGATTTGGAAGACGGGGCAGCAATGGTCAGGGGAGTGGTCATGAGTTTTCCTTAACATTTGTGCCACCAAAAAGTTGTGGACCTGTGGGATAACTGCCCAGAATACGCATGGTGTGGCAAAGGCTGGTCAGGCTGGCCATGGTGGTTTCGTAATGCTCTTGGGAGAGATCACTTTCGACGTCCATGAAAAACACGTACTTCCACTTTTCACCCTTTAAGGGGCGCGATTCCAACTTGGTCAGGTTCAGTCCCTGATCGGCCAATAAGTTCAAAATAGCTGCCAGGGCACCAGGTTTATCCGGGG